>NZ_JASSPE010000011.1:0-142171 GCF_030234105.1 Paracoccus sp. SSJ
TTCGAAAAATACTCCCGCCGGAGGCAAGGCGCCGAAGCCGGCGCCGGGCGGGAAGAACCGGCTACGAACCGTGACGCCGCCGCAACGCATCCTCAACCGTCGGCGCGTAATGCACAAGCGGACGGCGCAGCCCGTGGGTCAGCAGCACCCGGCGGATGTCTCGGCTGGTCCCGGTCGCCCACAGCGCGATGCCGCGGCGCTGCGCCTTGTGCGCCAGTCCCTCGATCATGTTGGCGCCGGTCGAATCCAGGAAGGGCACGGCGCTGAAATCCACCACCAGCACCCGGAACCCGTCCTGGATACGGTCCAGAACCGAGCCGATCGAGGCCGTGGCGCCAAAGAACAGCGCCCCCGAGATGCGATAGACCACCACGTCGCGCGGCTGCGGCTGGTCCGGGCGCGGCTGGGCGCTGTCGGCCATGTCGGTGCCGACCAGTGCCTCGACCCCCACGGCCTGGCTCATGCGCTGGATGAACAGCACCGAACCAAGCGCCAGGCCCGTGACGATGGCCTCGGTCAGGTCGCGGAAGATCGTCAGCCCGAAGGTGACCAGTAGCACCGCCGCCTCGCCCCAGCCCGAGCGCATCAGGATGGCGATGGCGGGTTTCTCGATCATGTTCCAGGCGACGACCGCCAGCACGCCGGCCAGCGCCGCCAGCGGGATATACGACGCCAACGGCGCCGCCAGCAGCATGAAGCCCAGCAGGAACAGCGCATGCAGCATCCCCGCCACCGGCCCATGCGCGCCCGCACGCACATTGGTCGCGGTGCGGGCGATGGTGCCGGTGACGCAGATGCCCCCGAACAGCGCCGAGCCCATGTTGGCCACGCCCTGCGCCACCAGCTCGCAATTCGAACGGTGGCGACGGCCGGTCATGCCATCCGCGACCACTGCAGAAAGCAGCGATTCGATGGCGCCCAGCAATGTCAGCGACACTGCGGCGGGCAGGAGCGTCATGGCCCTGTCCAGCGAGAATTCCGGCAACGAGGGGGCCGGCAGGGTCGAGGGGATGCCGCCGAAGCGGCTGCCGATGGTTGCGACATCCGCCCCCGTCGCTGCGGTGAAGCCTGCCGCCAGCGCCACGGCGATCAGCATGCCGGGCCAGTGCGGCCGGGCGCGCTTCAACCCCAGGATCACCGCAACGGTCCCCAGCGCGATCCCCAGTGCCGCGGGGCTGAGGCTGGCGCGGGCCTGCCAGAGGGCGGGGATCTTTTCGACCAGCTCGCCCGGCTCATGCGCCAGCGTCAGGCCGAAGATCTCCTTCAGCTGGCTGGTGAAGATGATGACGGCGATGCCGGCGGTAAAGCCGACCGTCACCGGAAAGGGGATGAACTTGATGAAGGTGCCCAGCCGCAAGAACCCGATGGCGACCAGCATCAGCCCCGACATGAAGGTCGCAAGGATCAGCCCGGACATGCCGTGCTGCGCTACGATCCCCGCCACCAGCACGATGAAGGCCCCCGCCGGTCCGCCGATCTGGTAGCGCGAGCCGCCAAGCGCCGAAACCAGGAAGCCGCCGATGATGGCGGTATAGAGCCCCTGCGCCGGGCTCGCCCCGGATGCGATGGCGATGGCCATGCTGAGCGGCAGCGCCACGATGGCGACGGTCAACCCGGCCAGCGCGTCGGCGCGCAACTGCGCGGCGCCATAGCCTTCGCGCAGGACGGTGATCAGTTTCGGGGTGAACAGCGGCGCAAATCCGGGCGCTGCGATTGCCTGCTGGTTCATCTGGGGCCGCACCTTGGTGAAAGAGGCGGCGGGATCGTCGGCTTTCGTCGGCGGTCGCCGTCGCGATTACGTCTGCGGACCGGATTTCAGCCGCACGCCGCGCCCGCCCGACGGGCTGGCGGCGCCTTCGCCGATCAGCTCGATCCCGGCGGCCTCCAGCGCCTCGACCACGCGGGTCAGGCTTTCGACCACGCCGCGCACATTGCCGTCGCTGGCCTCCATGCGCTGGATGGTCGGGACCGACAGGCCAGAGAGTTCGGCGAGCCGCTTCTGGTCGATGCCAAGCAGGGCACGCGCCGCACGCATCTGGGCCGAGGTCATCATGCAGTGATTTCCAATCCTTGATGATGGATGTCTAGCATAGCGATCATGATATTTCAAACATCATGATTGGGTGGCAGCGCATGGATGCAAAAAAGGCCCCCGCGAAGGGGGCCTTTGCTGTTCGTATGTCCGGGTGGATCAGAAGTCCATCTTCACGCCCAGCGTGACGGTGCGGCCGGGGGCATAGAGAGGATCGATGTCACGCGCCAGAACGTCGCCGCGATAGACGTCACGTTCGACATAGCTTGAACGCTCGTAATAGGTGCGGTCGAACACGTTGTCGATTCCCAGGTGAACCACGATGTTTTCATAGTTCTGCGGGCGCCATTCGCCGTAGAGGTTCAGCACCGTATACGAGCTCTGGTCGTAGAAGCCGGCCTCGGTCATGGCGTCGCTGGCGAGCTTGTCGGCCCACTCGACCGAAGCGCCGACCTTCAGGTTGTATTGCGGGATTTCCTGATCGACATACAACGTAGCCATCTTGCCGACCGGAACCGCGGTGCCGCCTGCCGGCAGCACGTCGATACCGCCCTGGGATACGTCGGCTTTGGTGAAGCTGCCGCCGATGCGGCCCGAGCCCCAGCTATAGTTCCCTTGCAGGGTGAAGCCCTTGCTGCGGTATTCCTCCACGTTGCCCAGATAGGGCGAGCCCGAGCTGGGGAAGACGAACTCGCCCATGTTCTTCAGGCGGGTGTCGAAGAAGGTCAGGTTGCCGGTCCAGTTGCCTTGGTTGGCGTTCAGGCCAAGCTTGATGTTGCGCGCCTCGGAGGGCTCGAAGTCGTCGGCGACATAAAGGTCCGAACTGCGCGCGTGCAGCAGGGCATATTCGCCGAACTTGTAGCCCAGCCAGGTATGCGAGGCGCCACCGAAGACCTCGTAGCCCTCGGCGAACTCATAGGAAACGGTGCCGTTGACGCTGGCGCCGGTGTCGCTGACCCGCTCGCCGTTCCAGTCGGTGAAGCGGTGATGGTCGACGCGCGCGCCGGTGGACAGGTCGATGCCGTTGTCGAACTCGAACCGGCCCTGGACGAAGGCGCCGATCTGCATCGTTTCCATGGTCCAGTAGCGGCGGTCCGTATCGCCGTAATTGTCGACATCGTAGTCGTTATAGGCCCAATCGACACCCGAGGTGATGTTGCCCGGACCCAGCGTATAGGTGTTCTTGATGTGGCCGCCGATGGTGCGGTTCTTCAGGTTCATGTCGCCGTTGGTGACGCCTGGGGCATAGTCCGGGCGCTCATACTTGTTCTCGGTGACGTAAAGCATCGCCTCGGGATCCCAGGCGTCCGTCGGCGCGGTCGAGCTGTATTTCAGGCTGACCGAATTGCGCGTGACCTCCAGCGGATAGACCAGCTTGTCCGCATTCAGGTCCATGTTCATCTTGATGGTGCGATCGCCGTCGTCCTTGGTGTGGTCGATGGCCAGTTCAAGGCGGTGGCCTTCGGCCTCGTAACCCAACTTCACCAGGGCGCCGCGTGCGCCAGGCTCGGTCCCGACGATTTCGTAGCCATCGCCGTTCTTGTAATCCTTGCCATCCGTGGCATGGATCATTGCGAACCAGTCGAAGCCTTCATAGACCCCGTAGCCCGCCAGCGAGCCTGCAAAGCCGCGGCCGTTCGAACCATAGGACAGGCCGACGCGGCCGCCCTGGTTGCGGCCGTCGGTCAGCAGATCCTTGGCGCCGACGGTCTCATAGCGCACCGCACCGGCGGCGGCGCCGAATCCCGCATCGGCAGCGGCGGCGCCGGCCTCGACCTCGACCGATTTCAGGAAGGCCGGATCGATCACGTTCGAGCCGGTATGATGCCAGCTGGTCGGCCCCTGCGGCACGCCGTCCACGGTGACGGCCAGGTTCGACTGTTCCATGCCGAAGACGTGGATGCGCTTGGATGGACCCGCGCCGCCCGAGACGGTGATGGAGGATTCACGAGAGAACAGTTCCGAGACGTCGGCGGGCTGCATTGCCTCGATGTCCTCGGCGGTGACGGATACGCCGCCGGTCGCCTCGACATTCTCCTGGCCATTGGCGACCAGGGTGATCGGATTCAGGATGACGGTCTCGGCGTTCTGGCCGTCCTGGGCGTAAAGGGCTGTCGCGAGGGCAAGCGAGGAGACGCCCGCCAGCGGGATGATACGGCGCAATTTCATGGTCACTGCCTTGATTCGTTCGAAACTGGCGCGAGTTATATGGCCGCTCCCGGGGTGCACAAGTATTTTACTCGGATATCCCGCCCGATTTCGAGTGAAACGGTCGGGATTGTTGCGCTTCTGCGCCACTGGCCGGCAAGGATGCGACGATGGGCCGCAGCCTGCCGACACCCGATGCCGGGGCTGGCGCAGGCGGGGGCAAAGGGGTTACAGCAGGCCGAACCCGCAGCCCGAGAAGCCACAGATGACCATCACCCTTTATCGAAACGACCTGCCGGACGATCTGGACCTGGGGCCGGTCGTGGCCATCGACACCGAGACGATGGGGCTCGACCCGCGCCGCGACCGGCTGTGCCTGGTGCAGCTGTCCTCGGGCGACGGCAACGCGCACCTGGTGCAGATCGCCAAGGGCCAGCGCGAGGCGCCGAACCTTGCACGGATGCTGGCCGATCCCAAGGTGCTCAAGCTGTTCCATTTCGGCCGCTTCGACATCGCCGCGCTGGAGGCGGCCTTCGGCGTGGTGACGAAGCCGGTCTGGTGCACCAAGATCGCCTCGAAGATGGTGCGCACCTATACCGACCGGCACGGGCTGAAATACCTGCTTTCGGAACTGGTCGGCGTCGACATCTCCAAGCAGCAGCAGACCAGCGACTGGGGCGCGGCCGAGCTGTCCGAGGCGCAGCTGGAATATGCCGCGTCGGATGTGCTTTACCTGCATGCGCTGAAGGCCGAGCTGGAAAAGCGGCTGGCGCGCGAGGGGCGGCTGGGTCTGGCCCAGGCCTGTTTCGATTTCCTTCCCGCCCGCGCCCATCTGGATCTGCTGGGCTGGGGGGATGAAAACGACATCTTTCATCACTAGGTAGCGGGCCATGAGCGCATATCTCGATACCGCCCGCAGGGTGATCCGCACCGAGGCCGAGGGGCTGGCCCTGCTGGCCGACGGCCTTGGCGACAGCTTCGACCGCGCGGTCGAGACCATCCTGGCCGCGCGCGGCCGGGTCGTCGTCTCGGGCATGGGCAAGTCCGGCCATGTCGGGCGCAAGATCGCGGCAACGCTGGCCTCGACCGGGACGCCGGCGCAATTCGTCCACCCGGCCGAGGCGAGCCATGGCGATCTGGGCATGGTGACGCAGGGCGACGTGGCGCTGGTGCTGTCCAATTCCGGCGAGACGCCCGAGATCGCCGATATCGTCGCCCATACCCGGCGCTTCCAGATCCCGCTGATCGGCGTCGCCGGGCGGCCGCAATCGACGCTGCTGCGCCAGGCCGACGTGGCGCTGGTCCTGCCGGCGGCGCCCGAGGCCTGCGGCACCGGCATCGTGCCCACCACCTCGACCACCATGACCATGGCGCTGGGCGATGCGCTGGCCGTGGCGCTGATGGAGCACCGCCAGTTCACGCCCGAGCATTTCCGCACCTTCCATCCCGGCGGCAAGCTGGGCGCGAAGCTGTCGCGGGTGGCCGACCTGATGCACCAGGACATGCCGCTGGTCCCCGAGACCGCGCCCATGGCCGAGGCGCTGCTGACCATCAGCCAGAAAAGCTTTGGCGTGACCGGCGTGACCGACGCCCGGGGGCGGCTGACCGGCATCATCACCGACGGCGACCTGCGGCGGCACATGCAGGGCCTTCTGGACCATAGCGCTGCCGAGGTGATGACCCGCAACCCGCGCACCATCGGTCCCGACCAGCTTGCCGAGGCGGCGCTGGCCGAGATGCAGGCGCGTCGCATCACCTGCCTGTTCGCCGTCACGCCCGAAGGCACGCCGGCGGGGCTGATCCATATCCACGATTTCCTGCGCACGGGGCTTGTCTGACGGTGACCACCCGTTCGCGCATCGTGGCCTGGTTGCGGGTGCTTTTGCCGCTGACCGCGCTGGCGATCCTGTCGGTGCTGTTCCTTCTGGGCCGCAAGCCCGACCCCGAGGCCAGCATTCCCTATGCCGATGTGGACCCGCGCGAACTGGCCGAGCGGCAGGCGGTGACCGGCCCGACCTATGCCGGCGTGACCCGGGACGGCGCGCAACTGAGCATCTCGGCCGCCGAGGCCCGGCCGGGCGGCGATAAGGGCGAGGGCATCGCGCAGGCGGTGCATATGACCCTGCGCGCACGGGACGGGCGGGCGGCCGATGTCAGTGCCGGGGCGGCCTCGCTTCAGGGCGAGCAGGTGCGGCTGGGCGAGGGCGTGCGCATGACCACCGCCGACGGCTGGGTGCTGACCGCGCCGGACCTGCTGGCCTCGACCACCGAGGGCAGGCTGGTGTCCGAGGACGAGGTCAATGTCCTCGCCCCTTTCGGCACCATGACCGCGGGCCGGATGGAACTGCGGCCCTCGGAGCAGGGCAGCGGCGATCACGTTCTTGATTTGAGTGGCGGAGTCCGCTTGATATACCGACCATGACCCGGCGCCTCATGCCGCGCAAGGGCCCCTCAGGAGCCAGAAAGGAAATCCGATGATCCGGCCCCGACCGCTTTTGCCCGTGATCCTGTCGCTCGTGCTGGCGGCGGGCGCGGCTCTGGGGCAGGCCGCCGGCTTCGGCAACGCGCAGGACATCAAGCAGCCGGTCGAGGTCACCGCCGATGCGCTGACGGTGGACCAGAAGACGGGCCGGGCGACCTTTTCCGGCAATGTGCTGATCGGGCAGGGGGCGATGCGGCTCTCGGCGGACAGCGTGACCGTGACCTATGCCCAGGGCGACCAGCGCCGCATCAGCGCATTGCATGCCGAGGGCAACGTCACCCTGGCCAGCGGCGAGGACGCGGCCGAGGCGCAGGCGGCCGACTACGATGTCGAGACCGGAACCATCGTGCTGACCGGCGACGTGCTTCTGACCCAGGGCGGCAATCTGCTGGCGGGCGACAAGGTGACGGTGAACCTGGAAAGCGGCACCGCCAACGCCTCGGGCCGGGTGCGCAGCGTCCTGCAGCCGGAGAACTGACGCCATGTCCGAGAAACAGGGGCTGCGGGTTCGCGGCTTGCGCAAATCCTACCGCAACCGCCCGGTGATCCGCGACGTGGCAATGGATCTGGAGCGCGGCGAGGTGGTGGCGCTGCTGGGTCCGAACGGCTCGGGCAAGACCACCTGCTTCTATTGCGTGGCCGGGCTGGTCGCACCTGATTCGGGCCAGGTGCTGATCGACGGGCGGGACGCGACGCGCCTGCCGATGTATCGCCGCGCGCAAATGGGCATCGGCTATCTGCCGCAGGAGATGTCGATCTTTCGCGGGTTGACGGTCGAGCAGAACATCATGGCGGTGCTGGAACTGGTCGAGCCGCATGTCCACCAGCGGCGCGAGCGGCTGGAAGAACTGCTGGGCGATTTCTCGATCGGTCATCTGCGGGGCGCCTCGGCCATGGCGCTGTCGGGGGGCGAGCGGCGCCGGGTCGAGATCGCCCGCTGCCTTGCGGCCGATCCGGCCTATCTGCTTCTGGACGAACCATTCGCCGGCGTCGATCCCATCGCCGTAGGCGAGATCCGCGCCCTTGTCCACGACCTGAAAAGCCGCGGCATCGGCGTGCTGATCACCGATCACAACGTCCGCGAAACGCTGGAAATCGTGGATCGCGCCTATATCCTGCACGACGGCCATGTGCTGAAATCCGGCACCACCGCCGAGATCGTCGCCGATCCGCAGGTCCGTCGCGTCTACCTGGGCGAAACCTTCCGCATGAACTGAATGCGAGGACGTGCCGATCCTCTGCGCGCAGCCGTTGACACGGCGGCATGGCTGTCACCAAATGAGGGTATGGCCGGGCAGGACGCCCGGCCTGAGATACCCGAACGCAGCGCCTGCGCGAGGGCGTTGACGACAAGACCGGGCAACCGAAAGGACGGACCACCATGCGCTACCAGATCAGCGGAAAACAGATCGACGTGGGCGATGCGCTTTCGACTCATGTCAAGACCGAACTGGGGGAAACCGTTGAGAAATATTCCCAACGCCCCACGGATGCGACGGTCATCTTTTCCCGCAACGCGCATGAATTCATCTGCGATGCCGTGGTGCACCTCTCGACCGGGCTGACCGCCCAGGCCAAGGGTGCGGCCACCGACATCTATGCGGCCTTCGAACAGTGCCGCGAGCGGATGGACAAGCAATTGCGCCGCTACAAGCGCCGGCTCAAGGATCACTACAAGGACCGGACCCAGCCGGTTGAATTCGAGCAGGCGGGGATGTATGTGCTGGCCGCCGGCGAGGATGATGAATGGGAAACGCAGGATGACGGCCTGCAACCCATGATCATCGCCGAGATGGAGACCCGCGTGCCCACCCTGTCGGTTGGCGAGGCGGTGATGCAGATGGAACTGGCCGGCAGCCCGCTGCTGGTCTTCCGCAACGAGAAACATGGGGGCGTGAACGTGGTTCACCGCCGCGATGACGGCAACGTGGGCTGGATCGACCCCCGCAATCTGGGCTAGACTGACGCAGAAGGGCAGTCTTGTTGAACCAAACGTCCCGGCTGCGCGGCCCGCAGCCGGGACCTGACAATTTTCGGGCGACATGCAGATCAGCGACATTCTCTCCCCCGCCGCCGTGCGGACGATGAGCCAGACCACCAGCAAGAAACGGTTGTTCCAGGAAATCGCCGAACAGGCCCGGGCGGTCTATGGCGTGGACGCGGCCCAGACGCTGGATGCGCTGCAGGAACGCGAAAGCCTGGGCCCCACGGGGGTCGGCCATGGCGTGGCGCTGCCCCATGCCCGGCTGCACGGGCTCGACCATGTGGTCGGCCTGTTCCTGCGGCTGGAGAAGCCGCTGGATTTCGACGCGGTGGACCGCCAGCCGGTGGACCTGATCTTTGCGCTGCTGGCGCCCAAGAACTCCGGCGTCGACCACCTCAAGGCGCTGGCGCTGGTCTCGCGCACGTTGCGCGACCAGGACCTGCGCGCCAAGCTGCGCGCCAACGAAGACCCGGTGGCGCTGCATGCCATGCTGGCGGCCGCCCCCGGCATCAAGGCAGCCTGAAGGTCGCAGTCCCGCCGGCAGGGGGTGAAATGCCCCCTTATCCGCGCTATACTCCCGCACGGGAGGAAGACCGAAATGACCAGACATATCGCAGATCGCAGTCACGAAGACAGTTCCGGCCGCACGCAATACTATACGCGGCAGGAACGCGAATCCGGCCTTCATCCGGCCGTCGCCGCCCTGCGCATGCGGCCCCGCGCCCGCAGCGAGGCGGCGAATCGCCGTGCCGCCGAATTCGCCAGGATCGAGCGCGGCCATCGGGTCTGATCCCAGGCCCATCTGATCTCTGGCCCAGAAATGCGAAACCGGCCGGGTGCTGCCGCCCGGCCGGTTTTCATTTCAGCGCCGTGATCAGCTGCGGACCAGCTTTTCGTAATCCCCGGCGATCTTGCGAGTGGTGTCGCCGACCTGGAAATGCCAGTCGCCGATCTGTCCGACCGGAGTCACCTCGGCCGCGGTGCCGGTCAGGAAGCATTCCTGGAAGCTTTCCAGCTCTTCGGGCTTGATGCGGCGCTCATGCACGGCGGTGCCGTTGTCCTTCAGCATCTGGATGACGGTCTGCCGGGTGATGCCGTTCAGGAAGCGGTCTGCCAGGGGCGTATGGACCTCGCCATCCTTGACGAAGAAGATGTTGGCGCCGGTGGCCTCGGCGACATAGCCTTCCCAATCCATGAACAGTGCGTCCGAGCAGCCCTTTTCCTCGGCCGCGTGCTTGGACATGGTGCAGATCATGTAAAGCCCGGCGGCCTTGGCGGCGGTGGGGATGGTCTCGGGGCTGGGCCGCTTCCACTTGGCGATGTCGAGCTTGGCGCCCTGCCATTTCGCCTCGCCGTAATAGCTGCCCCATTCCCAGGCGGCGACGGCCATGCGCACCGGGTTGCGGCGGGCGGAAACCCCCATGTCCTCGCCCGAGCCGCGCCACATCACCGCGCGGACATAGGCGTCCTTGAAGCCGTTGGCCTCCAGCACCTCTTCCTTGGCGCGGTCGATCTCATCGGCGGTATAGGGCGACTGCATGTCCAGGAGCCGGGCCGATTCGATCAGCCGCAGCGAATGCTCGTGTCCCTTGAAGATCTTGCCGCTGTAGCAACGCTCGCCCTCGAATACCGAGCTGGCATAATGCAGCGCATGGGTCAGGATGTGGATATTCGCCTCACGCCACTCCACCAGCTTGCCATCCATCCAGATCTTGCCGTCACGATCGTCATATGCGCCCGCCATTTTTCCCTCCGGCCGGTTCTGTTTGCAGAATGTTGCGCTGTCAGAGCATGCCTGGCAAAGAAAGTTGCGCAACTTGGGGTCTGGGCTATCCATTCATGGTTGGAAAGTCAACAAGTCTGACGTAATAAGGGCCATGCAGTGAAGGGAAGGCCATGCAGAACAAGGTAAGCGTCGCGCCGGCGGGCGGGGAAAGCCTGCTGTTTCTGACGGACGATCAGCTTCGCCGCGGGATCGAGGCGATGTTCTTCGCCTATCGTGCCTTTACCGCCGATCCCGACCTGATTCTGGCCGAACTGGATTACGGCCGCGCCCATCACCGGGCGATTCACTTCATCCATCGCGAGCCGGGCCTGACGGTGACGGCGCTTCTGGACGTGCTGGGCGTGACCAAGCAATCGCTGAACCGGGTGCTGCGCACGCTGATCGAGGACGGGCTGGTCGAAAGCCGCATCGGCCGCCGCGACCGCCGCGAACGGCAGCTTTACCTGACCGACAAGGGCGCGGCGCTGGAACGCCGGCTGTCCGAAGCGCAGCGCGCCCGCATGCGCGCCGCCTATCGTGCCGCCGGACCGCAGGCGGTGGCGGGTTTCCGGCAGGTGCTGGAGGCGATGATGGACCGCGACACGCTGCGCCAGTATCGTGCGCTGAAAGAACTGCCCGACACACCATGAACAGTCCCGATCCGCAGCCCGCTGCCCATATCCTGGTCGTCGATGACGATGAGCGCATCCGCAGCCTGCTGCGCCGCTTCCTGATGCGCAACGATTTCTTGGTGACGACGGCGCGCGACGCCGCCCATGCCCGGCGGCTGCTGGACGGGCTGGATTTCGACCTGATCGTGCTCGACGTGATGATGCCGGGCGAGGACGGCTTTACGCTGACCCGCGATCTGCGCAAGCGCAGGACCACGCCGATCCTGCTGCTGACCGCCAAGGGCGAGACGGGCGACCGTATCGAG
Organism: Paracoccus sp. SSJ; assembly: GCF_030234105.1. Taxonomy (NCBI): domain Bacteria; kingdom Pseudomonadati; phylum Pseudomonadota; class Alphaproteobacteria; order Rhodobacterales; family Paracoccaceae; genus Paracoccus; species Paracoccus sp. SSJ. Next base: position 11,349 of record NZ_JASSPE010000011.1, read on the forward strand.
GGCTTCGAAAGCGGTGCCGACGACTACCTGCCCAAGCCCTTCGAGCCGCGCGAACTGCTGCTGCGCATCGCCGCCATCCTGCGCCGCATGCCCACGGCCGAGGCCAAGGGCCCGAAATTCCTGTCGCTCGGCCCGCTGCGCTACGATGCGGACAAGGGCGAGCTGTGGCAGGGCGATGCGCCGCTGCGCCTGACCGGCACCGAGCAGGCATTGCTCAGGCGCCTGGCCGACACGCCGCGCCAGCCGGTCAGCCGCAGCACACTGATCGAGGACTTGGGCCGCAGTCATTCGGAGGAGGCGGGCGAGAACTCCGAACGCGCCATCGACGTGCAGATCACCCGCCTGCGCCGCAAGATCGAACCCGATCCCAAGGAGCCGCGCTACCTGCAGACCGTGCGCGGCACAGGCTATATGCTGGTGCCCGACTGACAGGCGTCGCGCCGGCGGCACTGCCGGATGCGGGTATTTGAAAAACGGAAAAGGGCACTGCACCCGGTTCTTTCCGTTTCCCAAATACCCATGCCAAGCGTGCAAGAGGCGGGGCGCATGAGAAAGGGGCCCGAAGGCCCCCAATTCACGCCAGCACGCCGTGGCAATGCTTGAACTTCTTGCCCGAGCCGCAGGGGCAGGGGTCGTTGCGCGACGGGTTGCCCCAGGTGGTAGGGTCGGTCTCGTCGAAGCCGGCCACCCGGCCCGAGACCTCGCCGCCTTCGGCCTCTTCGTGCTCGGGGTGCATCTGCGCCTCGGTCTCTGCCTGCTGCTGCTGGTATTCGCGCAGCATCTGCTCGCGTTCGGCGTCAGTCAGCGGGCGGATGCGGGCCAGTTGCTGGGTCACGTCGAAGCGCAGCCCGTCCAGCATGGTTTCGAACAGCTGGAAACCCTCGGTCTTGTATTCCGACAGCGGATCGCGCTGCGCATAGCCGCGGAAGCCCACGACCGAGCGCAGATGTTCCAGCGTCACCAGATGCTCGCGCCATTTGCTGTCGATCTGCTGCAGAAGCACCTGCTTTTCGATCTGGCGCATGTTCTCGGGGCCGAACTGTTCGGCCTTCTGCGCCATATAGGCGTCGGTGGCCTGCTGGATGCGTTCCCGGATCGTGTCCTGGTCCACGCCGTCCTCGCCGGCCCAATCAGTGATCGGCAGGTCCATGTTCAGCCTGTCGATCACCGCGTCGTGCAGCCCCTTGACGTCCCATTGCTCGGCATAGGCGCGGGGGGGCAGGTGCCGGTCGATCAGGTCGTCGATCACCTGAGCGCGCATGTCGGCGGCGATATCCCCGACTTCCTCGGTATGCATGATCTCCAGGCGCTGGCTGAAGATCGCCTTGCGCTGGTCGTTCATCACGTCGTCGAATTTCAGCAGTTGCTTGCGGATGTCGAAGTTGCGGCCCTCGACCTTGGCCTGGGCGCGTTCCAGCGACTTGTTGACCCAGGGGTGGACGATGGCCTCGCCCTCTTTCATGCCGAGCGTGGACAGCACCTTGTCCAGCCGCTCGGACCCGAAGATGCGCATCAGGTCGTCTTCCAGCGACAGGAAGAACAGCGAGCGGCCGGGGTCGCCCTGGCGGCCCGAGCGGCCGCGCAGCTGGTTGTCGATGCGGCGGCTTTCGTGGCGCTCGGTCGCCAGCACGAAAAGGCCGCCGGCGTCCAGCACCGCCTGCTTCTCGGCGGCGTGCTCGGCCTCGATCCGGGCGCGCACTTCGTCGGGGTTGGCCTCGGGATCGGCGGCCAGCGCCTCCATCACCTTCATCTCGACATTGCCGCCCAGCTGGATGTCGGTGCCGCGGCCGGCCATGTTGGTGGCGATGGTCACCGCGCCCAGCTTGCCGGCATCGGCGACGATCTTGGCCTCTTGCTCGTGCTGGCGGGCGTTCAGCACGTTGTGCTGGATGCCCTCCTTGGTCAGCATCTGCGACAGCATCTCGGATTTCTCGATGCTCGTCGTGCCGACCAGGATCGGCTGGTCCTTGGCATGGGCCTCCTTGATCGCCTCGATCACGGCGGCGTATTTTTCCGTGGCGGTGCGATAGACGCGGTCGTGTTCGTCGATGCGCTGCACCGGGCGGTTCGTCGGCACCTCGACCACGCCGAGCTTGTAGATCTCGGCGAATTCCTCGGCTTCGGTCGCGGCGGTGCCGGTCATGCCCGACAGCTTGTCGTAGAGCCGGAAATAGTTCTGGAAGGTGACCGAGGCCAGCGTCACGTTCTCGGGCTGGATCGAGACGCCTTCCTTGGCCTCGATGGCCTGGTGCAGCCCGTCCGACAGCCGGCGGCCCTTCATCATCCGGCCGGTGAATTCGTCGATCAGCACCACCTCGTCGTCGCGCACGATATAGTGCTGGTCGCGCATGAACAGCTTGTGCGCCCGCATCGCCTGGTTGGCGTGATGGACGATGGTGGTCGATTCCGGGTCGTAGAGCGTCTGCCCCTCGGGCAGGATGCCCGCCGCCTGAAGCCGTTTTTCCAGGAACTCGTTGCCTTCCTCGGTAAAGGTGGCGTTGCGGGTCTTTTCGTCCAGCTTGTAATGCTCGGGCGCCAGTTCCGGCATGAACGCGTCGAGCGTCTTGTAAAGCTCGCTGCGGTCCTGCGAGGGGCCCGAGATGATCAGCGGCGTGCGCGCCTCGTCGATCAGGATCGAGTCGACCTCGTCCACGATGGCGAAGAAATGCCCGCGCTGGGTCATCTGCTCGATCGAGCCCTTCATGTTGTCGCGCAGGTAGTCGAAGCCCAGCTCGTTGTTCGTGGCATAGGTCACGTCGGCCCGGTAGGCTTCGCGCTTTTCGGCATCGTCCTGGAACGGGTAGACCACGCCGGTGGTCATGCCCAGCTGGGCAAAGACCTTGCCCATCCAATGCGCGTCGCGTTTCGCCAGATAGTCGTTCACGGTGACGACATGCACGCCCTTGCCGGCCAGCGCATTCAGATAGGCCGGGAAGGTCGCGACCAGGGTCTTGCCCTCGCCGGTCTTCATCTCGGCGATATTGCCTTGGTGCAGGAAGATGCCGCCCATCAACTGCGTGTCGAAGGCGCGCAGGCCAAGCGCGCGCCGCGCGGCCTCGCGGCAGTTGGCAAAGGCCTCGGGCAGAAGCTTGTCCAGATCCTCGCCCGATTGCGCGCGGCCCTGCAATTCGCGGGTCTTGCCGATCAGGTCGGCGTCGGACAGGGCGCGGAACTGTTCCTCCAGCGCGTTGACCTGTGCCACCAGCGGACGGGCCGATTTCACCTTGCGGTCGTTGGGCGTGCCAAAGACCAGTTTCGCCAAGTTTCCGATGCCGAGCATATGAACCTTCAAAATCGCGTATCTGGGGGTGCGCGGGACGTTCCGCCCACTTGCCGGCACCATTCGCCTTGCCCTATCACTTGGGCCGGAAAAACGGCGACGGGCGCGCATTTTCGGTTGCGCCGGATGTATGCCCCGGCCGGCCCACTGTCAACGCTTGCGCCCGTTCACCTGTGCGTGGACGCGCCGTCCCATGAAGGGGAAACCTATGCTGAAACCGCTTCTTGCCGTCTCCGTGCTGCTTTCTGCGGCTGTCCCGGCCTTGCCCGTCCTGGCGCAGGATGCCGATACGGTCGTCGCTACCGTCAACGGCGAGGCGATCACGCTGGGCCAGATGGTCGCCATGCGGCAGGGGCTGGACGCGCAGGCGACCCAGGGCCTGCCGGATTCGGCGCTGTGGGACCTGATGCTGGACCAGATGATCCGCCAGACCGCCGTGGCGCAGGCCGCCGAGCCGCTGAGCAAGCGCGACGCCGTGGCGCTGGAGATCGAGAAGCGCGCCTATCTGGCCGGTTCGGTGCTGGAAAAGATCGCCGCCGCGGAGCCGGACGAGGCCGAGCTGAAAGCCGCCTATGACCAGGCGTTCGGCGGCCAGGCCGAGCCTGCAGTGGAATACAATGCCGCCCATATCCTGGTGAAGACCAGGGAAGAGGCCGAGGCCATCGCCAAGCAACTGGCAGAAGGTGCCGATTTCGGTGCGCTGGCCGAGGAGAAGTCGACCGACAATTCCGGCCCGAACAAGGGCGACCTGGGCTGGTTCCAGCCCGAGCAGATGGTCGAGCCCTTTGCCGAAGCCGTGAAGGCGCTGGAAAAGGGCCAGGTTTCCGAGCCCGTCGAGACCCAGTTCGGCTGGCATGTCATCAAGCTGAACGACACGCGCGAGGTCACGCCCCCCGCCTTTGAAGAGATCAAGGAGCAACTGGCCGTGCAGGTCCGCCGCGACAAGGTGCAGGCCGAGATCGAGAAGCGCGTGACCGAAGCCAAGGTCGAGAAGACCGAGGGGCTTGCCGTCGACCTGCTGAACAAGACCGACATTCTGGGAGAGTGATCGATGGCCAAGACGGATGACAAGAAATCCCGGCTTTCCGATGCCGAAAAGCTGAAAGTGCTGAAGAAGAAGCTGAAAAAGCTGAAATCCGCGCTCAAGGAGGCCGCGGCGGGCCTTGAGGCCCGGGCCGAGGCCGCGGTGGCGGCTGCGGTGAAGCCCAAGAACCCCGTTTCACCGTTGGCGCCCGCGCGCTTTCCCGATCTGCCGGTGATCGAGGGGGCCGAGTTCGCCTCGGGCGCGGCTGGGGTGAAATACCAGGGCCGCACCGATGTCATGCTGGTCCGGCTGGCGCCGGGCACCGCCATCGCCGGCGCCTTCACCAAGTCCTCGACCCGCGCGGCCAGCGTTCTGGACTGCCAGGCCAAGCTGGCGCTGAAGCAGGACACGGCCAAGGGTGCGGCGATCCTGGTGAACTCGGGCAACGCCAACGCCTTCACCGGCAAGAACGGGCAAGAGGCGGTGGATGCCGTCACCGGCGGCGTCGCCAAGGCGCTGGGGGTGCCGCGCGAGCGGGTGTTTTCGTCCTCGACCGGGGTGATCGGCGAGCCGCTGCCGGCCGAGCGCATCACCGCCGTGATCGGCGACCTTGCCGCCAATCTGGATGCGGGCGGCGCGGCCGGCGCGGCGCGGGCCATCATGACCACCGACACCTTCCCCAAGGGCGCGGCGGCCAGTTTCGAGGGCGACGGCGGCACCATCAACATCGTCGGCATCGCCAAGGGTTCGGGCATGATCGCGCCCGACATGGCGACCATGCTGGTCTATGTCTTCACCGATGCGCAGATCGCGCCCGCGCTGCTGCAGCGCATGCTGTCGTCGCGCATGGACGAGACCTTCAACGCCATCACCGTGGACAGCGACACCTCGACCTCGGATGCGCTGATCCTGGCGGCGACCGGCAAGTCGAAGGCGGCACCGATCACCGACCTGCGCTCGGCCCCGGCGCGGGCCTTCGGCAAGGCGCTGTCGCAGGTCATGCTGGACCTGGCGCAGCAGGTTGTGCGGGACGGCGAGGGGGCGACGAAATTCGTCGAGGTGCAGGTGACGGGTGCGGCCAGCGATGCCGATGCGCATCGCGTCGCCATGGCCATCGCCAATTCGCCGCTGGTCAAGACCGCCATCGCCGGCGAGGATGCGAACTGGGGCCGCGTGGTCATGGCCGTGGGCAAGTCCGGCGCCGAGGCCGACCGCGACCGGCTGACCATCCGCTTCGGCGACATGGTGCTGGCCGAGAACGGCTGGCGTGCACCCGGCTATGACGAGGCCGCCGCCAGCGCCTATATGAAGCGCGACCATCTGGTCGTCGGCGTCGACCTGGGGCTGGGCAAGGGCAGGCGCACGGTCTGGACCTGCGACCTGACGCATGGCTACATCGACATCAACGCCGATTACCGCTCATGAAGATGGTGCTTGTCGCGGCCGTCGCGCTGATCGATGCGGACGGCCGCGTGCTTCTGGCGCAGCGCCCCGAGGGCAAGTCCCTCGCGGGCCTGTGGGAGTTTCCGGGCGGCAAGGTCGAGCCGGGCGAGACCCCCGAGGCCGCGCTGATCCGCGAACTGCACGAGGAGCTGGGTATCGAAACCTGGCACTCGTGCCTTGCGCCGCTGACCTTTGCCAGCCATGCCTATGACGACTTCCACCTGCTGATGCCGCTGTTCGCCTGCCGGCGCTGGCAGGGCGTGCCGATGCCGCAGGAAGGGCAGAACCTGGCCTGGGCGCGATCCCAGGACCTGAACAAATACCCGATGCCGCCTGCGGACTTGCCCCTGCTTCCCATCCTGCGCGACTGGCTGTGAGGCATATTGGTCACGCCAGCCGGGCGCTTGTCGCCAATTCGCCCGATCATCGAGCATTGTTAGTTAACTTTCAACGTTTCCGGGACAATTCTGAAATCCTGTAGAGGAGGAGATCGGACATGATTCGCACGATCACGATCGGCAGCTGCATTTCTGTTCAAGGTATCTTCGAACGGCAGCAGGCGAACGGGAATGTCGTTGTCCGCGTAGGCAGCAAAACCTATGAGGGCAAGCCCGTCCTGTCCTGACGCAACAGAAACGTGCCCACATGATAGCGGAACGGGGCCCATGGCGGGCCCCGTTCTTTTTTACGGCTCGGCACAGGGCTCCGACATGGAAAGGGCGGACCCGCAGGCCCGCCCCCAATCCATGCCGTTCGATTGCCGGATCACAGCTGGCGCTGCACTTCCTCGCGCTCGAAGATCTCGATGACATCGCCCTTGCGGATGTCGTCGTAGTTTTCGAAGGCCATGCCGCATTCCTGGCCGGACTGCACTTCCTTGACCTCGTCCTTGAAGCGCTTGAGCGTCTTCAGCGTGCCCTCGTGGATCACCACGTTGTCGCGCAGCAGGCGCACGCCGGCCGAGCGACGCGCCACGCCCTCGGTGACGAGGCAGCCGGCGACATTGCCCACGCCCGAAACGCGGAAGACTTCCTTGATCTCGGCATAGCCGATGAAGTTCTCGCGCACTTCGGCGGAAAGCAGGCCCGAGGCCGCCGCCTTGATGTCGTCAACCAGGTCGTAGATGATCGAGTAATAGCGGATCTCGACCCCTTTCTGGTTGGCGGCGTTCCGCGCCGGGGCATTTGCCCGGACGTTGAAGCCGATCACCGGTGCCTGGCTGGCCTCGGCCAGGCCGATATCCGATTCGGTGATCGCGCCGACGCCGTAATGCAGCACGCGGACGCGCACCTCGTCGTTGCCGATCTTTTCCAGCGCCTGGACGATGGCCTCGGCCGAGCCCTGCACGTCGGCCTTGATGACCACCGGCAGTTCGGCGACGTTCTCGTCGGCCTTGGCCTTGGCCAGCATCTGGTCCAGCGTGATCGCGGCACCGGCGGCGGCGCGTTTGTCCTTGGCGGCCTGGATGCGGTAATCCGCGATCTCGCGGGCCTGCGCCTCGGTCGAGACGACGTTCAGCACGTCGCCCGCCTCGGGCGTGCCGTTCAGGCCCAGCACCTCGACCGGGACCGAGGGGCCGGCCTCGTCCACGCGCTCGCCCTTGTCGTTGATCAGGGCGCGAACCTTGCCCCACTGTTCGCCGACGACGAAGATGTCGCCGCGCTTCAGCGTGCCGTTCTGGACCAGGACCGTGGCGACCGGGCCCCGGCCGACGTCCAGCTGCGCTTCGATCACCGCGCCCTGGGCCGGGCGGTCGGGATTGGCCTTCAGTTCGAGGATCTCGGCCTGCAGCGCAATGGCTTCCAGGAGTGTGTCCAGGCCCTGGCCGGTCTTGGCCGAGACCTCGACATCCTGCACCTCGCCCGACATCGCCTCGACGACGACCTCGTGCAGCAGCAGATCGGTGCGGACCTTCTGCGGGTTGGCGGCGGGCTTGTCGATCTTGTTGATCGCCACGATCATCGGCACCTTGGCGGCCTTGGCGTGGTTGATCGCCTCGACCGTCTGCGGCATCACGGCGTCATCGGCGGCGACCACCAGCACGACGATATCCGTCACCTGCGCGCCACGGGCCCGCATCGAGGTGAAGGCCGCGTGGCCGGGCGTGTCGAGGAAGGTCAGCACCGCCCCGTTCGAGGCTTTCACCTGATAGGCGCCGATATGCTGGGTGATGCCGCCGGCTTCGCCCGCCACGACATTGGCGTGACGGATCGCGTCCAGCAGCGAGGTCTTGCCGTGGTCGACATGGCCCATGATGGTGATGATCGGCGCGCGCGGCTGCATATCCTCGGGCTTGTCCTCGACCTGGTCGATGACCTGCTCGACATCGGCATCCGAGACGCGGACGGCGTGATGGCCGAACTCGTCGATCACCAGCTCGGCGGTGTCGGCGTCGATCGACTGGTTGGCGGTGACCATCATGCCCATGCGCATCAGCGACTTGATGACATCCGGCGTGCGCTCGGCCATGCGGTTGGCCAGCTCCGAAACCACGATGGTTTCGGGCAGCTGCACGTCGCGCACCTGCTTTTCGGCGCGCTGGTTGCCGCCCATGGCCTTTTGCCGGGCCTTTTCCTGCTTGCGCTTCATCGCGGCCAGGCTGCGCTGGCGCCCGCCTTCGCCGTCCAGCGCCTGCGAAAGCGACAGCTTGCCGGTGCGGCGGCTGTCGTCGCGGCCCTTGTTGCGGTTGTCGCGGTCGTCGCCGCCGCCGCCGCCGCGGGTATCGCGGTCGCGGTCGGTCTTGCGCGGGCCGGCGGCGCTGACGCCCTTGGTCTCGGCGCGCACGGCGGCGGCCTCGGCGGCGGCACGGTCGGCGGGTGTCGCCGGGCGGGCTTCCGTCTTGGGCTTGGCGATCTCGGCCTTCTTCTTTTCGCGCAACTCGGCCTCGCGGGCGCGGCGCTCGTCTTCCTCGGCCTTCAGCCGCAGGGCTTCCTCGCGCTCGCGCTCCTCGCGCTCCTTGGCCTCCAGCTCGAGCCGGCGGCGCTCGCGTTCTTCCTCGCGGGCCTTTTCGTCGGCAATGCGCTGCGCGGCCTCTTCGACCTCGCGGGCCTTGGCGGCGCGCAAGGCGGCCATGCGCCGCTCCATCTCGGCATCCGAGATGCCGGCGGGTCGCTTAGACGGGTCGCCCGACACGGCCGAGGGCGAGCCCGAGCGCCCGCCGCCAGCCGCCGCGCCCGTCTTGCCGGGCACGACCACGCGCTTGCGCTTGGTCTCTACGACCACGTTATGGGTCCGTCCGTGGCTGAAGCTTTGCTTCACATGGCCCGAACGGCCGCCACCAAGACCCAGGGGTTTCTTTCCGTCAGTATCGCTCATCCGATCTTCATTCCTTCCCGGCAGCCGCATTGCCACCGTCATGCTCGCGCAGACCTGTCAGTCTGCTCGCGTCCCTGATCAATTTTTCGGTCAGGCCCCCAGGCGCAAGCGCGCTGTGTATGACATGATCGCGCCCAAAGGACAAACCTAATTCTGAGGCGGTCATGCAGCCGAACCACCGGCCCCCGGGTGGGGTCCAGAGCTTGCCCTTGCCGCGTTCCGATCCGTCGCTGGCCTGCAAGAGTACCTTGGCTTTGCCGGCGGCCAGCCAGTCCTTGACCTTTTCGAAGCCGGCGACCGCCAGCCCGGCCTTGCGCGCAAGCGACAGCGTGTCCGTCACCCGCCGCGCCAGCCCGGTTTCGATCATCGCCAGCAGCTCGGGCGGGGCGGTCACCCGCGCCTTGGCGCCCCGTGAAAACAAGCCCTTGGCGGCAGCCTTGTCCAGCGCCTGCCGGTCGGCCACCACCCAGAAGCCGCGTCCGGGCAGCTTCTCGGCCAGATCCGGCACCACCTCGCCATCGGGGTCCGCGACAAAGCGGATCAGCCCAGCCTTGGGCTGGACCTCGCCCGTGACGATGCAGCGCCGTTCCGGCGTGTCGCGGTCCTTGATACGGCCCCCGCGCGTCATCCGGCTCCCGGGGCGTTACACCCCGGCCTCCTGTTCGTCGCCCTCGGCCTCGGCTTCGTCGGCCGATTCGAGTTCGGTCGGGTCGACCCAGCCCAGCATCACGCGGGCGGTCATCACCATGGTCTGCGCCTCTTCCAGAGAGACGTCGAAGGGCTCCAGGATGCCGTCGTCCTTGACGCGCTGGCCGTTCTGCGTGGTCCAGCCGCCGGCCAGTTCCCAATCGGCGCAGGTGGCGAAGTCTTCCAGCGTCTTGACGCCGTCCTTGGCCAACGCCTCGACCATCTGCGGGGTCAGCCCCTCGAACTCGATCAGGCTGTCCTCGACGCCAAGGGCGCGGGCGTTTTCCAGCGCGGCCTTGTTCGCGGCCTCCAGGTGCTCGCGGGCGCGGGTCTGCAGTTCCTCGGCGGTGCCTTCGTCCACGCCCTCGATCGAGAGCAACTCGTCCAGGTCGACATAGGCCACCTCTTCGAGGTTGGTGAAGCCCTCGGCGACCAGAAGCTGGGCAAAGAACTCGTCCAGGTCCAGCGCGTCCATGAACAGCTTGGTGCGGGCGTTGAACTCGGCCTGCCGGCGCTTCGATTCCTCTTCTTCGGTGAGGATATCGATGTCGAGGCCCGTCAGCTGGCTTGCCAGCCGCACGTTCTGGCCGCGACGGCCGATGGCCAGCGACAGTTGCTCGTCCGGCACCACCACCTCGATGCGGGTCGCGTCCTCGTCGAAGACGACCTTCGCCACCTCGGCCGGTTGCAGCGCGTTCACCAGGAAGGTCGCCTGATCGTCGGACCACGGGATGATGTCGATCTTTTCGCCCTGCAGCTCGCCGACCACGGCCTGCACGCGCGAGCCGCGCATGCCGACGCAGGCGCCGACCGGGTCGATCGAGTTGTCGTAGGAGATCACGGCGATCTTGGCGCGCGAGCCGGGATCGCGGGCCACGGCCTTGATCTCGATCACGCCGTCATAGATTTCCGGCACTTCCATCTTGAACAGCTCGGCCATGAACTGCGGATCGGTGCGCGACAGGAAGATCTGCGGGCCGCGCGCCTCGCGGCGCACGTCCTTGACATAGGCGCGGATGCGGTCGTTCGGGCGATAGCTTTCGCGGCCGATCTTTTCGTTGCGGCGCAGGATCGCCTCGCCGCGGCCCACGTCAACGATGATGTTGCCGTATTCCTCGCGCTTGACGACGCCGTTGATGATGCTGCCGACGCGGTCCTTGAATTCCTCGTATTGGCGGTCGCGCTCGGCCTCGCGGACCCTTTGCAGGATCACCTGCTTGGCCGATTGCGCGGCGATGCGGCCCAGATCGACCGGGGGCACCTGCTCCTCGAACACGTCGCCGGGCTGCGGCCTGCCCGAGAAATCGGCCAGCTGCGCGCCGTCGCGCAGCCAATGGGCGCGGCCGTCCTTCGAGGGCTCGAAATAGGGCGCAGCCTGGTCGGCGGTGAATTGCGCCTGATAGTTCTCGACCGCCTCTTCCTCGACCACGGTGCGGGCGCGGGTGAAGGTGGCGTTGCCGGTCTTGCGGTCGATATGGACCCGGATGTCCATCTCGCTGCCATAGCGCGACTTCGCCGCGCGGGCCAGGCTGTCCTCCATCGCCTCGATCACCAGATCGGGGTCGATCATCTTTTCCCGTGCAACGGCCTCGGCGGTTTGCAGCAGTTCAAGCTGGTTGGCAGAGGTGATGGCCATTCCTCACTCCTTCGCGGCGGCGTTGTCTTCGCCGGCTTCCGTTTCGATCTCGTCAAAGGCGGCTTCGTCCAGATTCTCGATCTGCACGCCCGCGTCCTTTTTCTGTCGCAGCATCTCGGCGATCAGTTCGTCGGTCAGGACCAGTTTCGCATCGGAAAGCCAGTCGAAGTTCAGCCCGATGGTCTGGGTCTCGCCGCCTTCCTCGATGTTCAGCAGAACCTCGTCGCCGCCCTCACCCTTCTCGACGCCCGCCAGCACGCCCTTGAAGCGCTTGCGACCGTCGATGGGCTGGTTCGTTTCCAGCCGCGCCTCGTAACCCTCGAAGGTTTCGAAATCCTTCAGCCGGGTCAGCGGCCGGTCGATACCGGGGCTCGAGACCTCAAGGTGATAGGCATCCTCCAGCGGGTCCTCGACATCCAGGATCGCGCTGACGGCGGTCGAGATGTCGGCGCAGTCATCGACGTTGATGCCGCCTTCGGGCCGGTCGGCCATGATCTGCAAGGTCGCGGTCTTGCCGCCTTGCAGGCGGATGCGCACCAGTTCGAAACCCAGATCCTCGATGACCGGGGAAATGATCTCGGCCAGACGCCGGTCGATGGCGGTCTTGGCGATGAGGTCGGTCATGCTGATACCCCAAATACGAAAAACGGGCCTAGGCGGCCCGTGCGTCTTACCGGTGGGCAGGTTGTGGACGCCTGCGCCGCTGTTGAGCCGCATATAGGGCCATCCGTCGCGGATTGCAAGCGTTCCGTGTCCTCCGCCTATTTCGGCAAGGTCATGCAAACTCCGAAGGCGACCGGGCGATAATCGTCGGTCGAGATGGAAAGCCGGGACGTATCCGAGAAATAGGCGGCATACATCAGGTCGACATCCTTGAAGCGCAGGTCGGACATGTTCCTCTTGAAAGCTTCAAGCTCATCGACGATCCGCTCGCGCCTTTTGCTGATCCATTTCCCCTGACCGAAATAGTCCGCGCTCAGGACAGCAGAGAAGAACACGATCGAGCCGGCTTTCGCGGTCAGGTTGCCCGCGGCCGAACGAATCTTGGCGGTATCGCTCAACGCCTCGTCAAGGGCGCGGGCGATGACGTTGTGGCGCAGGGCTCGCCTGGAATCCCCCGACAGGTTCAAATGCCTTTTCTTGGCCTCGAACAGGAAAAGCTCGTCTTCGACCAGGGCTTCTATGTCTGTCCTGCCGTCATATGCCCTCCGCCGTCCCGGCAGGCCGCTGATGACCTGCTTGCCGATGTCTGTTTCGCATATCGAAGGATAGTCGCATGCCCAAAGCGCGCTGGAAAACAGTGCGCTGTTCGAGTTCTCCACATACCATGCGGGCAGATCTTCGACCGCCTCCGCATACGCGATGTTCATCTTCGCCCATTTTCGAACGACCTTCTTCCACGGAACGGAGAAGGTGTTCAGATACTCTTCATACATTGGATCACCCGCGACATCTTTCCAATGGACATGGAGGGCGCTTCGGGAAAGTTTTCAAGACAAATTGGACAAAACAAGACTATCCATGACGCGCACCAGCTCAGCGGCGATTCGCGGCTCGCTCAGGGCATGGCCCGAGGCTGGGACCAGCCGCAATTCGGCCCGGTCCCAGCCCTCGGCCAGCTCCCAGGCGGTGGCGGGCGGGCAGACCATGTCATAGCGGCCCTGCACGATCACGGCCGGGATATGCTGGATGCGGTGGCGGTCGCGCAAAAGCTGGCCCTCGGCCAGGAAGCAGCCATGGGCGAAATAGTGATTCTCCAGCCGGGCGAAGGTGCGGGCATAGTCGGGGGGTGCATGGCCCGGCCCGTTGATCTCCAGCCCCGCCAGCGCGTTTTCCCAGACCAGCCAGGGCAGGGCGAAGCGCGTCTCCTGCCCGCGGTCGCCGCTGAACAGCCGCCGGTGATAGGCAGCGATCATGTCGCCGCGCTCGGCCTCGGGAATCGGGGCCTGGAACTCGGCCCAGCGATCGGGAAAGAAGCGCGCGACGCCCCCGCCATAGAACCAGTCCAGCTCGGCCCGCCGGCCCAAGAAGACCCCGCGCAGCACCAGCGCTTCGACCGGCTCGGGATGGGCCTGGGCATAGGCCAGGGCCAGGGTCGCGCCCCAGCTGCCGCCGAACAGGATCGCCCGCTCGATGCCCAAGGTGCGGCGGATCACCTCGATATCGGCGATCAGGTGCTGGATGGTGTTGGCGATGACGGCGGCATGGGGCTGCGAGCGGCCGCAGCCGCGCTGGTCGAACAGCACCGCCCGGTAATACGCCGGATCGAAGAATCGCCGCATATAGGGGCTGCATCCGCCGCCCGGTCCGCCATGCAGCACGATCACCGGCACGCCGTCGGGATTGCCGCTTTGCTCGACATGCAACTGGTGGCCGTCGCCGACGTCGATCACCCGGCGGTCGAAGGGCTCGACCATCGGGTGCAGCCTGCCATGCGACGGCGTGCCGCCGATTTGCCCTGCCAATCTGTCCATGGCACCACTATATAGCGCCTCGCGCGCGCCCGCCACATGAAGGACGGCCAGATGACCGAAAGACCAGCCCCCAGCAACCCGGCCCCCAGCAGCATCGACCCGGCCGAGGTCGCCAAGTTCCAGGCCATGGCCCGCGAGTGGTGGGACCCGCAAGGCAAGTTCAAGCCGCTGCACATGCTGAACCCGACGCGGCTGGACTATGTCACCACGCAGATCGCGGCGCAGTTCGGCCGCGACCTTGCGGCCGCCGGACCTTTCCAGGGGCTGACGCTGCTCGACATCGGCTGCGGCGGCGGGCTGATGGCCGAGCCGATGGCCCGGCTGGGCGCAACCGTCACCGGCGCCGACGCGGCCGAGGGCAATATCGCCATCGCCCGCCTGCATGCCGAAGAGCAGGGCCTCGCCATCGACTACCGCGCCACCACGGCCGAGGCGTTGGCGGCTGACGGACACCGCTTCGACGTGGTGATGGCGCTGGAGATCGTCGAGCATGTCGCCGACCCCGCGCAGTTCATCGCCACCTGCCGCGAGCTGGTGGCACCGGGCGGCATGCTGATCGTCTCGACGCTGAACCGCACCGCGCGCAGCTTCGCCGCCGCCATCGTCGGTGCGGAATGGATCATGCGCTGGCTGCCCAAGGGCACGCATGACTGGCGCCGCTTCATCACCCCCGACGAACTGGCGCAGATGACCGAGGCCGCGGGGCTGCGGGTCGTGGACCGCTGCGGCATGGTCTTCAACCCGCTGGGCTGGAGCTGGTCGCTGTCGCATCGCGACCTGTCGGTGAACTATGTCCTGACCGCACTGCACGACGCCTGAGCCGGCTTCGGCAGCTCGCTTCCCGGGCTTCTTCGTTCTTCAAATACTCATGCAGGCGTTGCTGCCGGGCGGGGCGGCGCCGGTTCAGCGCCCGCCCGAGCCGCGGTTTTCGTGACGCAACGTCTCTTCCAGTTGCTTGCGCAGCATGCGCAAAACCGGCAGCGCCGCGCGCACCCGGTCGGCGCCGACATCCCGCACCACGTCGGCGATTCGCGGCATGAAGGCGGCGAGCGCCGCGTCGCGCGCCGCCCGCCCGGCCGGGCTGATGGCGATGAACTTGCGCCGCGCGTCGTCCCAATCCGGGCGGATATGGATATGCCCGGCCCATTCCAGCCGCGACAGCGTGTTGGTCATGGCGCCGCGTGTGACGTGAAACGCCTCGGCCAGCTCGGCCGGCGTGCGCTCGACATTCAGGTGCGCCAGCAGGTTCAGGACCGAGAAATGCGAGATCTGCATGCCCTTGGGCAGCGCCTTGCCGATCAGGTCGCGCGCCAGCTGGTCGGCGATGAACACCTCGGAAAACAGGCTTGCGGCCAAGGCATCGGCCGAGGCTTCGGCATGCCCTTGCGGGTTGTCGTGCGTCTTGTGGATCATGGGCCCGCGAAGTTCCGGTCATGCGTCAGGGATGGGATGCGGGACCGTGCCCCGAGAACCGCCGCCGGGTCAAGCGTCACGAGGCTGACCCCCGGCTCGGTGCCGCCATCGGCCAGCACCTCTCCCCATGGACCCACGGCCAGCGAATGGCCATGGCTGCGGCGCGGCCGGCGGTCCGGCTCGGCGTGGTTCGCATGCGTGCCGCATTGCGCCGGGGCCAGCACGAAGCAGCCGGTCTCGATGGCGCGGGCGCGCAACAGCACCTCCCAATGCGCGGCGCCGGTGGTGTCGTTGAAGGCGGCGGGCACCGTCAACACCTCGGCCCCGGCCTTGGCCAGAGCGCGGTAAAGCTGGGGAAAGCGCAGATCATAGCAGACGGTCATGCCGATGGGCAGCGGCTCCTTGGCCAGTACCGCCCGCTCTCCAGGTCGGAAGGCCGCCGATTCGCGATAGGATTCGTTCTCGGACACCGTCACGTCGAACATGTGCAGCTTGTCGTATCGCGCCCGGATGCCGCCGTCCGGCGCGATCAGGAAACTGCGATTGGCAAAGCGCGCCTCGGCTGGATCGCCGGTCTTCAGCGACAGCGAGCCGATCAGCAGCCAGACGCCAAGGTCCCGCGCATCCTCGCGCAGCGCGGCCAGGGTGGGGTCGTCGGCCTCGGTGTGCAGGACGCGCTCCTGCCGCTCGCGGCTGGCGCCCAGCAGGTTGGTGGCCTCGGGCGTCAGCACCCAGCTTGCCCCGCCCTGCGCCGCTTCGCGGATCAGGGCCCGCGTGACCGGCAGGTTGCGTTCGGGGTCGTCCGAAACGCTCAGTTGCACCAGTCCCGCCGTCAGCGCCTTGCTCATGCCGTCAGGCCCAGCAATCCGTCCAGCTTGCCCCGATGCTCCAGTGCGTGCAGGTCGTCGCTGCCGCCGACATGCTGGCCGTCGATGAAGATCTGCGGCACGGTGCGGCGCCCGCCGGCGCGCTGGGTCATCGCGATGCGCAGTTGCGGATCGCGGCTGACATCGGTTTCCTCATAGGTAATGCCCTTCTTTTGCAGCAGCGATTTCGCGGCGATGCAATAGGGACAGGTGGGGGTGGTGTAGATCTCGATCTTGGCCATCATGCGCGTTCCGATATTCGTGGTTCGGTCCCTATCTATGCATCCTTGACCGCCCGCGCCAGAACCACGACCGAGATCGGCCCTGCCCCCGCTGCCGCCAATGCCTGGGCCGAGGCGGCCAGCGTCGCCCCCGACGCCATCACGTCATCGACCAGCAGCACCGGGCGCCCCTGCAGGCGCGGGGCCATGCGTGCAGGAACGGCGATGGCGCCCTCGACATTCGCGAAACGGTCGCGGACGCCGCCGTGATCCTGCATCGGCGTATGCCGCAGCCGCCGCAGGGCGCCCGGCAGATGCGCCAGCCCATGCGTGCGGGCGACACGCCGCGACAGCATCTCGGCCTGGTTGTATTTGCGTCTCAGCAGCCGGCGCAGATGCACGGGCACCGGCACCACCACCGCATCCGGCCGCAGCAGCGGCAGCGCCGCCCGTGCTACCCAGCCACCCAGAGCGGGGGCGAGGTCCAGCCGGTCGCCGTGTTTCAGCATCAGGGCCAGCCTGCGGCCGGCGCCGCGATAGACCAGCGCCGCGCGCGCCTGCTGCCAGGGCCGCGGCATCGCGATGCAATCGTCGCAGACCAGCAGCCCTGCCGCCTCGTCCCCGCCATCGTCGTATCCGTCGCCCGGCAGGGGCGCACCGCAGCGCGCGCAGCAGGTGCCGGTGATGAACTCGGCCTCGCGCCAGCAGGCCGGGCACAGCCCGCTTTCCTCGACGACCGGCGCGCCGCAGCACAGGCATTGCGGCGGATAGACCAGCCGCAATGCGCCTTTCATCAGGCTGCGAAGCCCCCTATGTTCAGCCCCCATGATGCCCGATCTTCCCTCCTCCGTTCCCGGCCTGACCGACCGCCATGCGCTCGACCGTAACCGCGCCCGGTCTCTGCGCCTTGGGCCGGTCGATTTCCTGCACCGAATCGTCGCCGACGAGGTCGAGGATAGGCTGGCAGAGGTTAACAGACGGTTTAGCGACATCGCCGTCGTGACCGGCTGGCCGGATTTCTGGCGCGAGGCGATGCCCGGCGCCAAGATCGTCGGCGACGCACCCGTGCTGGAGCTTGAACCCGGCGCGCATGACCTGGTGATCCACGCCATGGCGCTGCATTGGGCCGAGGACCCGGTCGGCCAGATCGCGCAGGCGGCGCGCGCACTGCGTCCCGACGGGCTGTTCATCGCTGCCTGTCCGGGCGGCGGCACGCTGCACGAATTGCGCGATTCGCTGACCCGTGCCGAGGCCGAGGTGACCGGCGGCCTGTCGCCGCGCGTCCTGCCCATGGGCGAGATCCGCGACCTCGGCGGGCTGCTGCCGCGCGCCGGGCTGGCGCTGCCGGTCGCCGACCAGATCACCCAGACCGTCAGCTATCGCAGCCTGTTCCACCTAGCACGCGACCTGCGCGCCATGGGCGAGGGCAATGCGCTGGCCCAGCGGCTGCGGCACCCGACGCGACGAGATGTCCTGTTGCGCGCCGCTGCGCTTTATGCCGAAAACCATGCCGACCCACAGGACGGAACGCGCATCCGGGCGACCTTCGATCTGGTTTTCCTGACCGGATGGGCGCCCGATGCCAGTCAGCAGAAACCACTTCGCCCAGGCTCGGCCCGGATGCCGCTTGCCGAAGCACTTGCCAGCACGAGAAAGCCCGAATGACCCTTCCCGAGCACGCCCCCGCAAGCCAACCGCAGAGCCCGGCCCGCAAGATCGGCGTGCTGATCGCCAACCTGGGCACTCCCGATTCGCCCGATTACTGGCCGATGCGGCGCTATCTGAGCGAGTTCCTGTCCGACAAGCGGGTGATCGACTATCCCGCCTGGAAATGGCAGCCGCTGCTGCAGACCGTCATCCTGACCAAGCGGCCCTTCACCTCGGGGGCGAACTATCGGCTGATCTGGAACAACGAGGCGAATGAAAGCCCGCTGATGACCATCACCAAGCAGCAGGTGGCGGCGCTGCGCGAGCGGACGGCGGCGCTGTGGGGCGACCGGGTCATGGTCGATTTCTGCATGCGCTACGGCAACCCCTCGACGCCGGACGTGGTCGAGCGCATGGTCAAGGCGGGCTGCGACCGCATCCTGTTCTTCCCGCTTTATCCGCAATATGCCGGTGCCACCACGGCGACCGCGAACGACCAGTTCTTCCGCGCGCTGATGGGGCAGAAGGCGCAGCCCGCCGCGCGCACCGTGCCGCCCTATTTCGACCGGCCCGACTATATCGCGGCGCTCGCGGCTTCGGTCGAGCGCGCGCTGGGCGGCCGCCAGCCCAGGAAGCTGGTCGCCAGCTATCACGGCATGCCCCGGCGCTATTTCGAGGAGGGCGACCCCTATTTCCTGCAATGCACCGAGACCTCGCGCCTGCTGCGGGAACGGCTGGGCTGGGACGAGGACGTGATCGACACCACCTTCCAGTCGGTCTTCGGGACCGAGGAATGGCTGCGCCCCTATACGGTCGAGCATGTGGCCGAACTGGCGCAGCGGGGCATCACCGAGATTGCGGTGATCTCGCCCGCCTTCTCGGCCGATTGCATCGAGACGCTGGAGGAGATCCAGGGCGAGATCCGCGAGGCCTTCATCCATGCCGGCGGCAAGGAATTCACCTATATCCCCTGCCTGAACGCCGAGCCCGACCATATCGACGTGCTGACGGCGGTGATCGGCGAGAATCTGGGGGGGTGGGTCTGACGGGTGGCCTTTGCCCGTCATCGGACGAAACGGCCATTCGAGCGCAAGAAACGGGGTGCGAGCGCTTCCACAGATCGGAATATGACCGCCTGACTTCAGGGGTTCCGAATGGCAAAGATCAAGTTTCTTCCGCTTCCGAGCGACAAGGTTGACGAATTGCGGAACGGGGGGCGCGATGCCTATGATTGCGCCCCGGAGCGCGTGCGATCCTCCGGCAGCGGGAATCCGTGCCGGCATTGCCTGGATTTCGTTCCCAGGGATGCCGAAATGCTGATCCTGGCCTACCGGCCATTTGATCATGTCCAGCCCTATGCCGAAACCGGACCCATATTCCTGTGCGCTGACGAATGTGCGGCATGGGCAGGCGCGGGGGTGCCACCGATACTCACGTCCAGCCCGGATTATCTGCTCAAGGGCTACACAGCAGAGCAACGTATCCGTTACGGCACGGGCAGGGTTGTGGCGAAGGAAGACGTTGCAGCCTATGCCGCCGAACTTCTGGATCGCGACGACATCAGTTTCGTTGATGTGCGATCTGCGCGGAACAACTGCTTTCAGGTTCGGATCGTGCGCTCAGCCTAAGGCGCGACGATCCGCCAAGGCCCCCCAAGCCCCGCTCCGATCCGGGCGGTTGAAACGAAACAGGGGCCTTGCGGCCCCTTTCGTTGTCGCTTTCATTGCGACCGGGTCAGATCAGCAGCACCTGGGTGCCGATCTTGGTCAGCTCGTAAAGCTGCTGGATGTGCTCGTTGTAAAGGCCGATGCAGCCGTTCGAGGACTTGCGGCCGATCTTGCGCGTGTCATGCGTGCCGTGGATGCGGTAATACTGCCAGCTCAGCCACAGCGCATGGGTGCCCAGCGGGTTGTCCGGCCCCGGCGGCACGAAATCCGGCCATTCGGGGTTGCGCTTCTTCATCTCGGGGGTGGGCGCCCAGCTGGGGCCGACGACCTTCTTGATGATCTCGGTGCGGCCGGTGCGGGTCAGGTCGGCGCTGACCGGGACCGAGGTCGGGAACAGCCGATAGACCGACTGGTCCTCGGACCAGAAATGCAGCGCGCGCGAGGTCAGGTCGACCAGGATGGCGCCATTGGCCAGCGTGCTGAAATAGGGCTGCCAGTCCTGCATGCGGAAGCTGGAGATGTTGCGCCGCGAATCCTGCCCGGAATCGTATTGCACCATGCCCGCGTCCGGGGTGGCGCCGCCCGCCGTGCCTTGCAGCGGCTGGCCGGTATAGGGGTCGAAGGATTGTGCGATGGCCGGGGCCGCCAGGCCCGCCGCGCCCATCGCCACCGAGGCGGTCAGAAATTTCCGGCGCGAAACCGGATTTTTCGGCGTGATCATGTGTCGCTCCTGATATGTAACGGACCGCTTCCTGCGGCCTTCTCTGCCCGATTCCGCGAAATGAGGTCTTGCTGAAACGGGGATTTACGCCCGGTCCATGCGCCTTGCAATTCAAACAAGCGTCATTGTCGCAACAGAGTCGCAGCCTGTGGCCCTCACGCAATCTTGCGTTTGAAGCGACTGGTGCGCTTTTGTATGGCTGGGGCAAAATCTCCTCTGGGACAGGATATCATGCTGAGACTTTCTACCCTGGCGCTCGTGTCGGTGCTGGCCCTTGCGGCCTGCCAGCAGCCACAGCCGCAACTCGGCCCCGACGGCCAACCGCTGCCGGTCGCCTACAAGATCACCCCGCGCGAAGAGGCGGAGATTCCCGGCCGCGTTCTGGGCCAGATCAACGCCCTGCGCGCCAACGTCGCGGCGCCTGCCATGATGCAGAGCCCGATGCTGGATGCGGCCGCCAAGGTCCATGCCCGCGACATGGCGGCGCAGAACCGGGCATGGCATTTCGGCTCGGACGGTTCCTCGCCGCTGGACCGGGTGCGGCGCCAGGGCTATTCGGGCCATCTGGTGGGCGAGAACATCTCGGAGACCTATGAGAACGAGATCACCACGCTGAACGCTTGGATGCAGACCCGCGACACGCGCGACGTGATCATGGACCCGCGCGCCACGGAGTTCGGCATCGGCTGGTATCAGGAGCCCTCGGGCAAGATCTGGTGGGTGCTGATCACCGGCGGCGCGGGCGGCGCGCCGACGGCCATGGCGGGCGGCTTCGCCCCGGGTGCCGGCATCTGATCCGGCGGCGCGGTCCGTCCGGGCCGCGCCGTTCGCCCGAGTTGCGCGCCGGTCCGCCGGGCGGCCCGGCCCCATTCCTCGCGGTGTCGATCCCGGGGCTGCGGCGTGTTATTCTCGCGTCGCACTGCCGAGGAGATATCGCGATGCCCGGGCAAGTGACGATCTGGACCTACGATTGGGTGCCCAAGGCGCCACGCGGCTATGTGCGCGATCTGAGGCTTCGCTGGGCCTTGGAGGAGGCGGGCATCGGCTATGTCGTTGCGACCGTCCCGTTCGATGACCGGGGGCCGGATCACCTTGCCCGGCAGCCTTTCGCGCAGGTGCCCTTTCTCGACGACGGCGATATCCGCATTTTCGAAAGCGGCGCCTGTCTCCTGCATCTGGCGGAAAAGGGCGAGGCGCTGATGCCTCGCGAACCCCAGGAAAAAGCCGATACGCTGCAATGGTTCGTCGCTGCGCTGAATTCGGTCGAGATGGTCACCGTGCCCTGGTGGTTCATCGACATGTCCGGGCAAGCGGAAAACCCCCTTGCCGGCTGGATGCAGCAGCGTTTCGAGCGGCTGGAGGCGGTTCTGGAGACGCGGGAATGGCTGGCGGCCTCGTGCTTCACGGTCGCCGACATCATGATGTCCGACGTGCTTCGCATTCCGAACGATCTGGGAAAGCTGGGGAATTGCCCCGCTCTCGGGGCCTATGTGGCGCGTTCTTGCAGTCGCCCGGCCTTCCGGAAGGCCCGCCGGGATCAACTGGCGCATTTCGAAGCGGCCGATGCGGCAAAGGCCCAGGCCCGGAACTGAACGGCGGGGCCGTCCTGCCTGACGATCCCCGGCAATTCGCCGACTGGGCCCCATCCGGCGCGAGGCCCCGCGAGCACAGGCGCGGGGCCTTCGTCGCTTTTTAGGGGTAGATGAAGATCGGCACGCCCGGCCGTAGCATGGTGAAGATCTCTTCGATCTCCTCATCGGTCACGGCGATGCAGCCGGCGGTCCAGTCCGCGCGGTTCAGTGCCCGCCCCTCGGGACCGAGGCCGTGGATGAAGATATCGCCGCCCGGCCGCAGTCCCATGGCTGCCGCCTTGGCCACGTCCTGCGCCGAGGGGTAGGAGATGCCGACCGACAGGTGATAGCGGCTGCGCGGGTTGAAGCGGTCGATGAAATACATGCCCTCGGGCGTGCGGCCGTCGCCTTCGAACTGCTTTGGCCCGAACGGCTGGTTGCCGAGGTTGACCTTGTAGCTTTTGACGACTTCCTTGCCGCTGACCAGATACATCTTGCGGTCGGCCTTCTTCACCACGATCTGCGTGATGGGTGGCCCCTGATAGGTCTTGCTGGGTTGGAGGCTGTCGCCACCGCCGCAGCTTGCCACGACGGCAACTGCGACAACCGCGAGAAATGCGCGAATTGCCCGAATCATCACTGCCCTCTGTATGCGCTATGCGCTTCGTTTTGTTATGAAATACCACAGAGGTTAAGATTCGGCTAGCGTCGGCGATACTCTGCTACGGTCTCGACATGCGGCGACCAGCGGAACTGATCGACCACGAACAGCTGGCACAACCTGTAGCCGTTCTCGGCAAGAATCCGCGCATCCCTTGCGAAAGTGACCGGGTCACAGCTGACCCAGGCCAGCGTCGGAACCTGCGCCTGGGCGATCTCGCGCGCCTGCGCTTCGGCCCCGGCGCGCGGCGGATCGATCACGATTGCGTTATAAGCCAGCTCGTCGGGCATGAGCGGGCGGCGGGCCAGGTCGCGGATCTCGGTCGTGATTCGGCGCAGGCCCTGCGCCTGCCGGGCGGCGGCATCCAGCGCCTGCAGCGGCGCGGCCAGCCCTTCGACCGCATGGACCTCGGCCGCCTCGGCCAGCGGCAGCGAAAAGGTGCCGCAGCCCGCGAACAGGTCCAGCACCCGCCCGGCGCCCCGCACGATGCTGCGCGCGGCGGCAAGCAGTGCGGCCTCGCCCTCGGCTGTCGCTTGCAGAAAGCTGCCCGGCGGCGGCACCACCCGCGCGCGGCCCATGGCAAGGGCTGGCGGTCGGCGGGTGATGGCCTGCCCGTCCCAACTGAGCCGTGCCAGATCGCCCTGATCGGCCAGTGCCGCGAGGGTCTGGAACAGCGCCGGCTCCATCGGCTTGCCGCCGGTGACGGCCACGTCCAGCCCCGCCGGCGTTTCGGTCACGGTCAGCGACAGCTCGCCCGCGCGCGAGGCGCCGGCGACGACCAGCCGCCGCAACAGTGGCAGCGCGGACTGGATATCGGGCCGCAGCACATGGCAATCGGCGATGTCGACGATCACCTCGGAGGCGCGGGCGTGAAAGCCCAGCAGCGCGCCTTTCTTCGTCCGCCGCCCGGACAACACCGCCCGCCGGCGCGAGCGCGGCGGCGAGACATGCACCCCGGCGACCGGCACCGATAGCCCCTGCGCGCGCAGCGCCTCGGTCACCACGCCGACCTTCCATGCCTTAACGAAAGCCTCCGAGCCATGCATCAGCGAGCAACCGCCGCAGGCGCGGTAGTGCTGGCATGGGGGGCGGACCCGGTCGGCCGAAGGTGTCGCGATGCGCGGGCTGGCGATGCGGCCGGCTTCCTCTTCGCCCTCGATCTGTTCGCCGGGCAGGGTCAGCGCGGCCAAAGCGCGCCGATCGCCGCTGAGCGCCACGCCATCGCCCTTGCGGCCCAGCCGCTCGACGGTCCAGAGCGTCACTCGGCGGCCTCCGTCGCATCCTCTGCCGTATCGTCCTCGGTCCCGAGAAAGCCGCCCGACTGCCGGTTCCAGTAACGCGCATAGGTGCCATTGAGCGCCAGCAGCTCGGCATGGCTGCCCTGTTCGACGATGCGCCCGGCCTCCAGCACGACGATGCGATCGAGCTCGGCGATGGTCGAAAGCCGGTGCGCGATGGCCAGCACCGTCTTGCCCCGCATGGCGCGGTGCAGCGCGTCCTGGACCTGCGCCTCGACCTCGCTGTCCAGCGCCGATGTCGCCTCGTCCAGCACAAGGATCGGCGCGTCCTTGAGCAGCGCGCGGGCCAGCGCGATTCGCTGGCGCTGCCCGCCGGACAGCTTGACGCCGCGCTCGCCCAGATGCGCGTCATAGCCGGTGCGGCCCATGTGGTCGCGCAGGGTCAGGATGAACTCATGCGCCTCGGCCGCCCGGGCTGCGGCGACGATCTCGGCCTCGGTCGCGTCGGGACGGCCGTAGAGAATGTTCTCGCGCGCCGAGCGGTTGAACATCGCGGTTTCCTGCGTGACCATGGCGATGTTGCGACGCAGGCTTTCCTGTGTCACGGCGCGCACGTCGTGGCCGTCCACGCGGACCGCGCCGCTTTCCACGTCGTAAAGCCGCAGAAGCAGCGAGACCATGGTGGATTTCCCCGCCCCCGAGGCGCCGACGATGCCCAGCTTTTCGCCGGGCGCGATATGCAGGTCCAGGTCGGTGATGCCCCCTTCGGCCCGGCCATAGGCGAAATTCACATGGTCGAAGTCGATCCGCCCCGCGACCCGGCCCAGGGCGACGGCATCGGGCGCATCGGTCAGGGCATGGGGCGGGGCAAGGGTCTTCATGCCGTCCTCGACCTCGCCGATCGATCCCCACACCCCCATCAGCGCCATGCTGACCCAGCCGGTCATCTGCGCCAGCCGCATGGCGATGGCGCCGGCGGCGGCGATGTCGCCCGCCGTGGCCTGCCCCTGGCGCCACAGCAGGATGGCGCCGCCGACCAGGATCACCGGCAGCGCGCCGGCGATGGTCATCAGCGACAGGCGGAACCAGGTCGAGACGCGGCCGAAATCCAGCGCGCGTTCGCGAAAGCCGGCCATGGCGCCAAGTGCGGCGCGGTCCTCGTGCTCGGCATGGGCGAAAAGCTTGACGGTCTTGATATTGGTGATCGTGTCCACGACCTGCCCCGTCACCATCGCCCGCGCCGAGGCCCGGCTGGCCGAGCGCGTGCGGATGCGCGGCAGGAAAAAGCGGATCAGCAGGACATACGAGCCCAGCCACACCATCAGCGCCAGCGCGCCCCAGCCGTCGACCGAGACGAGGAAGGCGGCCGAGCCGATCACCGAGGCCAGCGCAAAGGCCACCACGTTCACGAACTCGGTCGCCACATCGGTCACGGCGCGGGCGGTCTGCATCTGCTTTTGCGCGATGCGGCCGGCGAAGTCGTTGTCGAAGAAGGTGACGGCATGGCCCATGGTCCAGCGATGCAGCCGCGACAGCACCAAGGGCAGGATGTTCGGCCCGATGATGACGCTGGAACTGGCGGTCGAAAGCCCGAAGATCGCCGGGCGGATCAGCAGGAAGAAGGCGACGAAGCCCAGGATCAGCCCGCCCTGTTCCGCCCAGATCCGGTCCACGGGGGTCGAGACCACCGCATCGACCACCCAGCCCAGCAGCACCGCCGAGCCGACGTCGGCGATGCCCCCCAGCGCCGAGGCCACCGCCGCCAGCGTAAGCCCCGGCCAGGCGCCCGACAGGCACCAGCGGAAAAAGGCCAGCAGCCGGCGCGGCGGTGGGCCCTCGGCCGGGCGAAAGGCGTCGATCATGCGGGCGAAGAAATCATGCATCAGGCGCGGGCCTCGTGTTGCAGGGCGATCCGCAGCAGCGCGTCGCGCGGCAGGGTGAAATCGCTTTCGACAAAGGCGGCCTCGGCCCGGCGCAGCGCCTCGCCCAGGGCGGGGCCGGACAGTTCGGGCATCAGGTCGCGGGCGGTCAGCGGGAACTGCGCCGCGGCGCCGCGGGCGAGGTCATAGCACCAGCCGAAGGCCGGCCTTTCGCCGCGGGCGGCACGGATCAGCACCGATTGCGCGGCGCTGGCGCGGCCGAAGCGATAGGCGGCGGCGGGCGCGGGCAGGGCCAGCGCGGCGGCAATGTGGTCCTGCGCGCGGGCCTCGTCCCGCGACAGGCGCAGGGCGCCCTCGGCATCCTGCGGTGCCAGCAGGGCCAGCCGGCGCGGCCAGCAGGGCAGGGCGCCGGTGCCGTATTCCCGCTCGACCTCGACCAGATCGGGCAGGTCGCCGGCGTCCGCACCGGGCAGGACCAGCGGCAGCACGCCCGCCTCGGCCATCAGCGCCACGGCGCGGGACGGGTCCGGGGCGTCCAGCAGCTTGCGGATCTCGTGCCCGATGCGTTCCCTGGAGATGCCGGTCAACCCCTCGCGCAGCTCGCGGCAGGCGGCAAGCGCCTGCAACTCGGCCTCGCGCCCATACCAGGCGAGCAGACGGAAGAAGCGCAGGATGCGCAGGTAGTCCTCGGCGATGCGGGCGTGCGGATTGCCGACGAAGCGCAGCCGCCGCGCGGCCAGGTCCGGCAGGCCGCCGACCGGGTCCAGAACCTCGCCCGAGGCGGTGGCGTAAAGCGCGTTCATGGTGAAGTCGCGGCGATGGGCGTCGTCCTCGATCCGGTCGGAATAGGCGACGACGGCACGGCGGCCGAAGGTCTCGACATCGCGGCGAAAGCTGGTGACCTCGAAGCCGCGGCCGTCGACGATGACGGTGACGGTGCCGTGCTCGATGCCGGTGGGCACGGAGCGCAGCCCGGCGGCCTCGGCCAGCCGCACGGTGTCCTCGGGCCGGGCCGAGGTCGAGATGTCCACATCCGCCACCGGCTCGCCCAGAAGCGCGTTTCGGACCGCGCCGCCGACGATCAGCGCCTGCGCGCCCCCGGCCGCAAGCGCGGCCAGAACCTGCTTCAATGCCGGATCGTCAAGGAAGGGCGCGGTCAGACGGGTCATGCGGAAAGCCTTGTCGCAAGGGAATGCAGCACGCGGGCGGTGGCGCCCCAGATATAATAGGGTCCCCAGGGGGCGACGTAATAGTCCCGCCGCGCCCCGCGCCAGATCCGGCCCTCGATATGATAGTTCGCCGGATCGGCGACATGGGCGAAGGGGACGGTAAAGACCTCCTCGACCTCGCCCATCTCGGGGATGGGGGTGAAGGGGCCGTGGACCAGCGCCAGCACCGGGGTCATGGCAAAGCCGGTGATGGTGCGATGCGGCGGCATGGTGCCCAGCACCTCGACGCGGGCGGGGTCGAGGCCGACCTCCTCATGCGCCTCGCGCAGGGCGGCGGCGGTTTCGTCGGCATCGCCGGGATCGACCTTGCCCCCGGGCAGGGCGATCTGGCCAGGATGGTGGCGCAGGCTGGAGGCGCGCTTGGTCAGGATCAGCCGGCCGTCCACCGCGTCGAAGGCGGCAAGAACGCCGGCAGGGCGCAGGACCGCCTCGCCCGGCGGCGTGCCCCCGAAGTCGAAATCGGACGAAGGCCCCGTCGTTCCCGACAGGGCCCGCATCAATGTCTCGCGGATCGCCATCGTCAAAGCGCGGCCCGGTTTTCCCCGGCCTCGCCCTTGGGCAGCGGGTTGCCCTCGGCGTCGATCTCCGCCTCGAAGCCGAGGCTTTTCGGGTCGAATTCGTAATGCGCGCCGCAGAACTGGCAATCGGCGGTGACGATGCCGTCCTCGTTCGTCATATGGGCGATGTCCTTGGCCGAATAGATCGACAGCGTGCCGCGCACCCGTTCGGCGTTGCAGGAGCAGCCGAAGACCAGGGGCTGGGCGGCGAAGGAGGTCGGTTCTTCCTCGTGGAACAGCCGGAAGACCAGGTTCGGCAAGGGCAGGGCGGGGTCGACCAGCTCCATCGCCTCGACCGTCGCCATCAGCATGGTGGCGCGGTTCCAGTCCTCGGATTGCGCGCCTTGCAGGATGTCGGCGGATTGCAGCGTGCCGCCCTCGGGCGCGGCATGGCTGGCGGCGGGCAGGGTTTGCAGCATGATGCCGCCGGCCCGCCAATGGTCCTGGTGCTGGCCGGGCAGGCGCGAACGGCCCACCGTCAGGTCGAACCGGGTCGGAAGCTGCTCGGACTGTTCGAAATAGGTCTGTGCGCAGGTCGCGAGCGAGCCGCCGGCCAGGGGCGTCAGGCCCTGATAGGGCGTCGTGCCCTCGCCCTGGTCGATCAGCACCGCGAAATAGCCCTGGCCGAGCTGGTCGAAGCCGGGCACGCCCTCTTGCAACCGTTCGGCGTCGAAGCTGGCCCAGGCGCGCATGCGGGCGGGGCCGCCCTCGGTCTCGGGCGCATAGTAATCGGTGGCGATGGTGCGGATGGCGCCGTTGCCGCGCACCTGGAGCGAAAGCTTCCAGCGCAGCTTGATGGTCTGGCCGATCAGCGCAGCCAGGGTGGTGAGTTCCGCCACCATGGCGCTGACCGCGACCGGGTAGTCGTGGCGCGACAGGATATGTTCGAGCAGGGGCCCGAGGCGCGCGACGCGGCCGCGCATGTCCGAGCGTTCCAGCTGGAAGGGCAGCATGCGGTCGTCCCAGGAAATTTCCTTCGTTTCGGTCATCGGAAGTCCTTCGGAATAGGGATGCGCGAGGGCCGGCAGCGGCCTGGCGCCTTGGCTCCAATATAGGCCCTGCGGCGGAAAGCCCAAGGGGGAAGCCGGGGGCTTCGCGCCCCCGGACCCCCGCGGAGTATTTGGAAAACGGAGAAATGCGACTTTCATGCATGTTGACGGCCGGCGGCCTTGGACGATAACCGGGACCAGGGGCAATGCAGGGAGCCAGCCATGACATTCGACCGCCGCATCAAGATCGCGCCTTCGATCCTTTCCGCGGATTTCGCCAATTTCGGCCAGGAATGCCGTGCCGTCGAGGACCAGGGCGCCGACTGGGTCCATGTCGATGTGATGGACGGGCATTTCGTGCCGAACCTGACCTTCGGCCCCGCCATGTGCAAGGCGATCCGGCCGCATATCCGCGGCGTGATGGACGTGCATCTGATGATCGCCCCGGTCGATCCCTATATCGAGGCCTTCGCCGAGGCGGGCAGCGACATCATCACCGCCCATGTCGAGGCGGGGCCGCATGTCCACCGCACGCTTCAGGCCATTCGCGGCGCAGGTGCCAGGGCCGGGCTGGCGCTGAACCCGGGCACGCCCGCCGATGCGGCGCGACCCCTGCTGGACGACGTCGACCTGATCTGCGTGATGACGGTGAACCCCGGCTTCGGCGGGCAGAAGTTCATCCGCAGCCAGATCGAGAAGGTGCGCGAGCTGCGCGCCATGATCGGCGACCGGCCGGTCCATATCGAGATCGACGGCGGGGTCGATCCCACCACCGCGCCGCTGGTCGCGGCGGCGGGGGCGGATGTGCTGGTCGCCGGCTCGGCGGTGTTCCGGGGCGGCTCGGTTTCGAACAGCGCGCCTTATGGCGAGAACATCCGCGCCATCCGCGAGGCAGCCGAGGCCGCGACGCGTTGATCTGGCGCGGCGCCACGGCGCTGGCTGGCGGGGCGCTGGGTCTTGCCGCGCCGCTGGCCGGTGCGGATTGGCGCGAGCGGCTGGCGCTTTCCGGCCCCGAGGTCGCGCCGGGCGGCATCTGGCTGCATGCGGCCAGCGTGGGCGAACTCAACTCGGTCCAGGTGCTGGCCGAGGAACTGGCGCGGGACTTTCCCCTGGTGGTGACGGTGAACAGCCTGACCGGGCGCGATCTTGCCCGGCGGCTGGGCCATGCCTGCGCGCTGGCGCCGCTGGACGTGCCGCAGGCGGTGGGGCGCTTTCTGGACCGGGTCCGGCCCGCGGTGCTGGTCACGGTCGAGAACGAGCTTTGGCCCAACCGCTCGGCCATGGCGGCGGCGCGGGGCGTGGCGCAGGTCGTGGTGGGCGCGCGCATCTCGGCCCGCTCGGCGGCGCGCTGGGGCCGGCTGCCGGGGCTGATCGGGCCGATGCTGGCCCGCATCGACGCGCTGTCGGCGCAGGATGCGGACAGCGAGGCGCGGCTTCTGGCGCTGGGGCTGCGGGCTGATGCGCTGACGCCGCGGCTGAACCTGAAGCTGCTGGGTCCGGCCCGCGTCGATCCGGGCGAGGATGCGCCGGACCGTTTCCGCACCGTGCTGGCGGCCTCGACCCACGAGGGCGAGGATGCGGCGATGTTGGACGCCTGGGCGGCTGCCCGCGAGGCGGCGCCGGGCCTGCGGCTGATCCTGGCGCCGCGCCATCCCCAGCGCGGCGATGCCGTGGCGGCGCTGATCGCGGCGCGGGGGCTGGAGGTCGTCCGCCGCAGCCGGGGCGGCGGGCTGGGGGCGGCGGTGCTGCTGGCCGATACGCTGGGCGAGATGGCATCGTGGTATCGCGCCGCGGGCATCTGCATCACCGGCGGTTCCTTTGCCGATCACGGCGGGCATACGCCATGGGAGCCCGCCGCCTGGCGCTGCGCCATCCTGCATGGACCGCATGTCGCCAACCATGCCGGCGACTACGCCGATCTGGAGGCCGCGGGGGCGGCAAGAGGCTGCGAGGCGGCGGCGCTGCCGCAGTTGTTGGCCGCATTGGCGCAGGATGCGGCGGGCCAGCGCCGCATGGGCGAGGCGGCGCGGGCGCTGCTTTTGGCGCGGGCTGGCAATCCCGCAACGCTGATCGAGCGGATCGGGCATCTGGCGCGGCGCAGTCTTGTATAAGCCCTTGTGCGGCCCGATATTCCAAGGGAAAGGAGTCGCGATGATCCGCTATGCCCTGCGCTGTGACAAAGGCCATGACTTCGATGGCTGGTTCCGGTCCTCGGACGGGTTCGAAAGCCTGCGTGCCGCGGGCCAGGTCACTTGCACGCATTGCGGCTCGAGCACGGTGGACAAGGCGCTGATGGCGCCGCGCGTGGCGCAGGGTCGCGACGAGGCCGCCGACCTGCACAGCCCGCGCAACGAGCATGAGGCCGTTCTGGAAAAGCTGCGCCGCCATGTCGAGGAGAATTCGGATTACGTCGGCATGTCCTTTGCCTCCGAGGCCCGCGCCATGCACGAGGGCCTGGCGCCCGAGCGCGCGATCCATGGCGAGGCCAAGCTGGAAGATGCCAAGAGGTTGCTGGAGGAAGGCATTCCCGTCGCGCCCTTGCCCTTTCGTTCGCGCCAGCGGGCGCATTGACCGCGCGGCGCGGAAACGCCCTTCACGGGATCAGGTCGGGGCGTGTTCGCCGTCGATCAGCACCATGATCCGCCCGTGCGAGCAGCGCTCGACCCGCGCCTCGACGCCATAGACTTCGGCCAGAAGCTGCGGGGTCAGCACCTGCTCCGGGGCGCCCTCGGCATGGGTATGGCCGCCGTGGATCAGCACGATGCGGTCGGCCCATTGCGCCGCCAGCGCCAGGTCGTGCAGCACGGCGACGACGATGCGCCCCTCGCCCGCCAACCGGCGCAGTTCCGACAAGAGCCGCACCTGTCGCGCCAGGTCCAGCGCGCTGGTCGGCTCGTCCAGAAGCAGCAGGCGCGGATCGCGCACGATGGCCTGCGCCAGGCTGACCATCTGGCGCTGTCCACCCGACAGCGCCGAAAGGGGCTCCAGCGCCAGCGCGCCGATGCCCAGCTTGTCCAGCACAGCCATGGCGGTGGCATCGGCCTGCCGCGCGCCCAGCGTATCGCCCGCGCGCAGTGCCGCGATCACGCTTTCCAGCGCCACCAGCGATGAGCTCGACGGCAGGCTTTGCGGCATGAAGCCGATCAGCCGGGCGCGGTCGCGCATCGGGGTATGGGACAGCTCCTGGCCGTCCAGAAAGACCTGCCCGCCATGGGGCTGCAACTGGGCGATTGCGCGCAGGAGCGTCGATTTCCCGGCCGCGTTCGGCCCGGCCAGCACCGTGACCTCGCCCGGGCGCAGCAGCGGCAGGTCCAGCCCCTCCAGCACGGAGCGGGTGCCGTAGCGGACCGAGATGCCGCGGGCCAGCAACCCCTGCATCAGCGCCGCCTTCCGCGCAGGATCAGCGCGAAGAAGATCGGCAACCCGATCAGCGAGGTGACCAGGCCGACCGGCAGCAGCACCCCCGGCACCAGCGTCTTGGAAAGCGTCGAGGCCAGCGACATGACCAGCGCCCCGGTCAGGATGCTGGCGGGCAGGAAGACGCGGTGGTTCTCGCCCACCAGCATCCGGGCGATATGCGGCCCGGCCAGCCCGACGAAGCCGATCACGCCCACCATCGAGACCGCCGAGGCGGCAAGCAGGCTGACCCGCAGCAGCGTCCAGCGCCTGAGGCCGGCCACATCGACGCCGAAGCTTTTCGCCTGGTCCTCGCCCAGCCGCAGCGCGGTCAGCTTCCACGCCGCGCGAAAGGAAAACGGCACCGCAAGGGCCAGCACCACGCCGATCATCACCACGCCCGGCCATTGCGCCGAGGCGAGGCTGCCCATGGTCCAGAACACCAGTTGTTGCAGCGCATCGGCCGAGGCGACGAACTGCAAGAGCGACAGCAACGCGGCGGCGGTGAAGTTCAGCGCCACGCCGAACAGGATCAGCACCTCGGGTCCGCCGCCGCGGATGCGGCCCAGCAGTTGCAACAGCCCCAGTGCGCCAAGCGCGAACAGGAAGGCGTTGCCCGACACGCTCCAGACCGCCGGCAGGCCGGGCAGGGTCAGGCCCAGCACGATGGCCACGGCGGCGCCAAGCGCGGCCGAGGACGAGACGCCCAGCGTAAAGGGCTCGGCCAGCGGGTTTTCCAGCACGGTCTGCATTTCGGCCCCGGCCAGCGCCAACGCTGCGCCGACCAGCAGCGCCATGCAGGCGACGGGCAGGCGCACGTCCCAGACGATGACCCGAGTGCCGCGCGCCACCTCGCCGCCGGTCAGCGCCCGCAGCGTCTCGGCCAGCGGCAGGCCGGCGGGGCCGGTCACCAGATCCAGCAGCAGCGCCGCCAGCGCCGCCAGCCCCAGCACCCCCACCAGCAGGGCGTTGCGCCGGCCCTGCCGGTGATAGAGCTGAAGCGTCGCGTCGCTCATGGCTTCGGCGTCACCCACCACGTTCCCGGCACGATGACGGGCGAGAAGCGGGCGTTGATCTCGGCCAGCGTG
Source organism: Paracoccus sp. SSJ (assembly GCF_030234105.1). Lineage (NCBI taxonomy): Bacteria > Pseudomonadati > Pseudomonadota > Alphaproteobacteria > Rhodobacterales > Paracoccaceae > Paracoccus > Paracoccus sp. SSJ. The sequence goes on from NZ_JASSPE010000011.1 coordinate 44,352, forward strand.
GCGGCGGGATCGACATCCTCGAACAGTTCGGGGTGAAAGGTCTTGACCAGGTATTCGATCAAGGCGATATGCACGGGTGAATCGTTGAACAGGTGCCAGACCCCGGCCGCGCGCCCCTCTTCGATCGCGCGCAGCGACGAAAAGCCGGGCGCCGAGATCAGCCTTTCGAAGCCGGCCTGCGCGGTTTCGGCATCGACGCCCGAGCCCAGCACCAGCCCGCCCCGCGCCGCCATATGCGTGCCGCCGGTGGCGACATAGACATCCGGGTCGGCGCCGATCAGGTATTCCAGGCTGACATTGCCCAGCACGCCCTTGACGGTGTCGTTGCCGATATTCTGCCCGCCCGCCGTGGTGATGAAATCGTGGAACACACCCGTGCCGACAGTCGAGCAGCAATTCTGCGGGGCGGCATGGACGTGGAAGAAGACGCGTGGCCGGACGATGCCCGGCACGGCCAGCCGGTCGCGGATGCGGTCGAGCCGGCTTTGGTAGAAACCGGCGAATTCCTCGGCGCGGTCCTCGGCGCCGGTCAGCTTGCCCAGGATGCGCAGGCTGGGGATCGAGTTCTCCTGCGGATGCGAGAAGAAATCGACATAGGCGACCGGGATGCCGGCCGCCTCGATCTGCTGGCGGGCGACCTCCATGCCCGGGTCGTTCCGGTCGATCAGCGTCAGCACCACCAGGTCGGGATGCAGCGCGATGATCGCCTCGGCCGAGATGTCGCGATTGCCCGAGCCGACCGGACGGATCTGGTCGATGGTCGGGAACTTCTCGCGATAGGCCTGCATGGTCGGCTCGTCCAGCGCCTTGTCCAGCCGCCAGCCGGAGACCAGCGCGACCGGATCGTCATGGATCAGGCCCAGCACCGACAGGTGCCGCCCCTCGCCCAGCACGATGTGGCGCGCGGGCTGGGGCAGGTGCACCTCGCGCCCCAGGATGTCGGTGGCCACCACATCCGCCGCGGCAGAGCCAAGCGAGGCGATCAGGGCAAGGGCGGCAAGCAGCGGGCGGGTCAGGGTCATGGCGGGTCCGTTGGCTCGTGCGCCGGGGCGCGAACGCCCCGGCAGGGTCGAGGACCCTCTTACTCCGTGGCGGGGGTGATGCGCCAGATGCGGTCGCCCGCCTCGTCGTCCTCGCCCCGCGACTTGTTGACCGCCCAGACGTTGCCCTTGCCGTCGGCGCGCAACTGGTTGGGGAAGCTGCCGGCGTCGAGGTTGGCGACGACCTCGCCCTCGGGGCTGACCACGGCGATGGTGCCGGCGCCGCGATTGGCGACATAGGCCAGGCGGCCCACCGGCTCGAAGGCGACGTTCAGCGGGCCGGCGCCAACGGCCACGTCATGCAGGACCTCGCCGGTCTCGGCCTTGACGATCAGCAGGTTGTCGGTGGCCTGCGAGGCGACGAAGATCAGCCCCTCCTGCGGGTCGTAGGCCACGCCCGAGGCGACCTTGGCGCCCGGCAGCGCGATCACCTTGACCTCGCCCGAGGCCAGATCGACCACCGCGGCTTCTGGTGTGGAAATGCTAACGGTGACCAGCTTGCCGCCCGCCTCGTCGATATCCAGCGCCATGGTCGAGAACTCTTCGCCCCGGATCTGCGACTGGATGGTGATCGGCTCCAGCGGCTCCAGCGTCCCGGTGTCGAAGACCTTGATCTCGGGCGTGCCGGTGGCGCTGGCATAGGCGCGGCTATTGGCCTCGTCGACCACGACGTCGCGGGCATGGGGCACGGCGCCCGGCTCGAACTGCTTGACCAGCGACAGGTCCGATTGTTTGTAGACCGCGGCCGTGTCCTGGCGGGTGTTGGTCACCCAGACATTGCCGTTCGCCTCGTCGACATCGACGCCATAGACGGCGAACAGCCCGCCGTCGCTGCCGTCGGGACGGGCGGGCGCGGCGCCCGGGACAGCCTCGGCCTCGATCTTCAGCGTCTCGGGGTTGATCTTGACCAGTTTCGCTTCCTTGACCGGCGGGCGGCCGACGGCGCTGGTCACGAAGGCGGCATTCGCGGCCTCGCTGAACTTCACCTGATAAAGCCCGCGCACCACCGGCTCGCTGGCGATGGCGAATTTATCGGCCCCCGAGATGGCCACCTCGGGCGAGATCTTCAGCTGGACCACCTCGGCCGAGGCCGGGTTCTCGGTGATGACGGCGATGGGCTGCAAGCCGGTCTCGGCCTCGGCATCGACGTCCAGCGCAAAGCTGAACTTGCCCTCGGCATCGACGGTGATCGGCTCGGCGTTCAGCGTGGTGGTGCCGCGCATCAGGGTGACGGTCTGGCCGGGGATCAGGTCCTGGCCCTCGATCACCGCCTTGCCGCCCTTGTGGACCGGGGCGCGCTCGACGCCGCCGGCGCTGACGCGGCCCGGGAAATCGACCAGCGGCTTGGTGAAGACGGTCTCGGCCAGCGCCGGGGCCGAAATCACCGCAAGCGCCAGCGCCGACACGCCAAGCAGGGCGCGAAATGAGGGGCGCGATGGATGTGCCATGAGAAACTCCTTGAAAACGGATCAGGACTCGCTTTGGCTGACCCCGGATCAGGGCTGGCTTCGGTCAGCGCGCAACCTATATTCCTGACTGTCCTTGTCAACTAACGCTGGCGGGAGGTCGGAGCTTTATAAGCGGAGGAATCGACGCAATATGTCGCAGCTGGGACGGGTCGGGCCGGAGCATGCCAGAAAACAGGCCGAACTGCGCATCTTCCAGACCGGGGCGCCCACGCATCGGCTGTCGCAGAAGGTGGTGGCGGTCGGTCCCGGCTATCGGCTGTTCCTGGCCGTGCCCAAGGCACCCGCGCCGGCGGGCGGCTGGCCGGTGCTCTACATGCTGGACGGCAATGCCGCCTTCGATTTCCTGACGCCCGAGCATCTGGCGCTGGTCCCGGGGCTTGTGGTCGTCGGCATCGGCTACGATACCGACCGGCAATTCGCGCGTGAGCTGCGGACGCTGGACTTTACCGCGCCCGACGGGCCGGGCGACGGCTTGCGTCCCGATCACGTCCATGAGGGCCGCATGGCCGGCGGCGCGGCGATCTTTCACGACCGGCTGACCGGCCCGCTGCGCGACGCGGCCGAGGCCGGCCTGCCCGTAGATCCTGCCCGCCGCACGCTCTGGGGCCACAGTTTCGGCGGGTTGTTCACGCTATATGCGCTGCTGGCGCGGCCGCAGGGCTTTGCCCGCCATGCCGCGATCAGCCCCTCGATCTGGTGGGACGAGGCGCTGATCCGCCGCGTGGCCCAAGCCGCTGCGCCCTCATCGTTGCCGCTGCTGGTGGCGCTGGGGGATCGCGAGAAACGCTCGGGCAGCGACGGCCCGCCCCCCGACGGGCCGGCACCGGCCACCATGCAGTTCGTTGCGGACCTCGCCCGCCATCCCGGCCATCGCGCGCAGGTCCATGTGCTGCCCGGCCATATCCATATCCAGACGCTGGCGGGCTCTTTCCCGCTGGTCCTGCCCTTTGCCAGCGCGGATTAACCGGATCTTCAGCCTTTGGTGCTTGGCTGGCGGCAATCGAATGGGGATTCGGATGCTGTTCGCCGGATATTTTCTGATCTTGCTTGCTGCGCTGTTCTGCCGGGGCGGCTGCCGGGTGCGGCAAGCGGTTTCCGGCCGTATTCCGCTGGCCGGGCGGCGGACCGACAAGGAGTTCGCCGGTCTTGCTCCGCGCGCCACCGGGCCGCCCTGACGACAGGATCAGCTCTCGGCCAGTCTGCGGGCAAGCTCGGGCGCGATCAGGGCGGTGGCTTCGGCCGAGGTCATCTCGGCATGCAGGAAGGGCAGGTCGATGATCTTCAGCCCGGCGGCATAGGGCGCCCACATTTCGGGCGTCAGCGCGCGATCCTTGTGGTCGCGGGCGGCGCGGAAATGCGTGACCGTGCCGGCAAAGCTGCGATGGTGATGGCCCCGGATCAGCCGGTTGGTGCCGGTCACGGTGCGGACCACCCCGTCCAGCACCTGCGCGGGCAGCGCCCCCAGCGCGCTGTCGCCCCGGCGCAGAAAGGCGACCACCGCCTCGCGCGTGTCCAGGTCGCGATGCGCCTCGGGGTCGTAGCCGGCGATGGCCAGCAGCGCGCGCAGGGCGGCGACCGGGTCCGGCTCGGGCTCGTCGCGCCAAGCGTCGCAGGGATAGCTGTCCAGCATGGCGACCACCCCGGCCTCGCGGCCCATCGCGGACAGGATCACGGCGATCTCTTGTGCCAGGATGCCGCCGACCGACCAGCCCGCCAGATGGATCTTTCCCTGCGGTGCCAGCGCGGTGATGCGCCGGGCATAGTCCTGCGCCAGCGCGGCAAGGCTTTCGGGCATCGCCACCGTCGGATCGAGGCCCGGATGTTGCAGCCCCCAGACCCGCCGCGCCGGCGCGATGCGCCGTGCCAGCCCGCGATAGCCCCAGGCAAGGCCCCCCGCCGGATGGATCAGGAACAGCGGTGCAGCCTGCGCATCGCCCTCGGCCAGCAGGATCAGCGGACCAAGCCCGTCGTCATGCGGCGTCTGCGCATCCAGTGCGGCGGCCAGCACGGCCAGCACCGGGTGCTCGAAGATCGTGCCCAGGCCGGGGTCTCGGCCGGTCTCGGCCTCCAGCGCCTGTGCCAGCCGCACCGCGGAAAGCGAATCGCCGCCAAGGGCAAAGAAATCCGCCTCGGCCGGGGCGGGTTCGGGCAGGTGCAGGATCTCGGCGAAAAGCCGGGCCAGCAGATGTTCGGTCGCGGTTTCCGCCGCGCGGCCCGAGGTGGCGAATTCCGGCGCAGGCAGTGCCTTGCGGTCCAGCTTGCCGTTCGAGGTGACGGGCAGTGCCTCCAGCGCCACCTCGGCCGAGGGGACCATATAGGCGGGCAGGCCGGCCGCCAGCCGCTCGGCCAGCAGTCCCGGCCGCCAATCCTCGCTCGGCACCAGGTAGGCGACGAGGCGCTTTTCGCCGGCATGGTCCTCGCGCGCGATCACCACGCATTCGCGCGCCATGCCGGTGGCCATGATCGCCGCCTCGATCTCGCCCAACTCGACCCGCAGCCCGCGGATCTTCACCTGGTGGTCCGAACGGCCCAGATAGACCACCGCCCCGTCCGGCCGCAGCCGCGCCAGGTCGCCCGTGGCGTAAAGCCGCCCCGAGGGGCCGTCCACGAACCGCTCGGCCGTCAGGTCGGGCCGGCCCAGATAGCCGCGCGCAAGCTGCACCCCGCCTAGATAAAGATGCCCGGCCAGGCCCGGCGGCACCGGGCGCATGCGATCGTCCAGCACCTCCAGCGCCGTGTTCCAGACCGGCCAGCCGATGGGGATCGGGTTCGTGCGATCCTCGGGCCCGGCGGGCCAATAGCTGACATCCACCGCCGCCTCGGTCGGGCCGTAGAGGTTATGCAACTCGGCCTTGATCCGGGCGTGGAAGCGGTCGCGCTGATCGGCCGTCAACTCCTCGCCCGAGCAGAACACCCGGCGCATCGCCAGCCCCTGCGAGGCGGGCGAGGCCAGGAAGGCCGAGAGCATCGAGGGCACGAAATGGCAGGTTGTCACGGCGCGGTCGCGGATCGCCTTGGCGATGGCAGCGGGGTCGCGATGCGCGCCGGGCGGCGCCATGACCAGCTCGGCCCCGGCGATCATCGGCAGGAAAAATTCCCAGACCGATACGTCGAAGGTCGCGGGGGTCTTTTGCAGGATGCGGTCGTCGGGGGCGATGCCGTAATGCGCCTGCATCCACATGAGGCGGTTGACGATGGCGCGATGCTCGACGGCGACGCCCTTGGGTTCGCCCGTCGAGCCCGAGGTGAAGATCACATAGGCCAGATCGCCGGGCTGCGGCCTGGCCCTGGGGCGCCCCTCGGCTGGCCAGTCGCCGGGCAGCAGCGGATCGGTGCCGGCGGGAAACAGCCCCGCCAGATCGGCCGTGCTCAGCACCGCGACCGGCTGGGCCTGCGCCAGGATGCGGGCGATGCGTTCGGGCGGATGCGCGGGGTCCAGCGGCAGGTAGGCCGCGCCGGCACGCAATATCGCCAGCAGCGCGACGGGCAGTTCCAGCGAACGCTCCAGCGCCACCGCGACGATACGGTCGGGGCCGGCGCCCAGTTCCTCCAGCCGCGCGGCAAGGGCGGCGCTGCGGCGGTCGAGTTCGGCAAAGCTGAGGCTGTCCGCGTCGAAGCTGATCGCCGGCGCCCCGGGCGTGGCGGCAAGCTGCGCCTCGATCAGCGCGGTCAGGGTGGTGTCGGGCAGGGGATGGCGCGTCGCCTCGCCCCTCGCCCTTGCCTCGGCGATTTCGGCGGGGCTGGCGGTGGGCACGCCGGCCAGCGTCTCGGCCGAAAGCGCGGTGGTCAGGAAGGCGACCAGCCGGTCGCCATGGCCGCGCACCTCTTCGGGCGCATAAAGCGCCGGGTTTGCGTCCACCTCGAAGATCATGCCCGAGGTCGGATCGCCGCGGAAGGTCAGCGTCAGGTCATCGACCGCGCCGGCGCCGAGGATATGCAGCCGGCAGTCCAGCCCCGGGAATTCCGGCGGCCTGTCGAAGGGCTGCACGTTCACCAGCGGCCCGTAAAGCCGCCGCGTGCCGCCGACCAGCCCCAGTTCGCGGCGCAGAAGCTCGCTGCGGTAAAGGCCGCGGCGGCGACCCTGCGCCATTCGCCTGGACTGTGCGGCCAGCCATTCGGGCAGAGGAGCATCCTCGTCCAGCCGCAGCCGGTGCGGCAGCACGTTCATCGCCATGCAGGGCACCTGCGCGATCTTGCGTCCCATCCGCGCCATGAAGGGCAGGCCGATCACCGCCTCGCCGCCGGTCCAACGCGCCAGATAGGCGCCGGTCAGCGCGTTCATGACGTCGGGCCAGCCCAGCCGGTTCTGGGCGGCATAGCCCGCCAGCCGGTCCAGCAAGGCCTGCGGCAGCAAGCGCGTGTCGCGCAGGAAATCGGGTCCGCTGACCGCGCGGCCCGGCACCAGCCCGGCCACTTCGGGCAGGCCGGCCAGTTCCGCATGCCACCAGTCACGTTCGGCCTGCCGGCGCGGCGAGGCGCGCCAGGCCGCGTCCTCCTCGGCCGCCAGCGACAGCGGGCCAAAGGGTTCGGGCGCCGGCGCACCGGCCACCAGCGCGGCGTAATGGGCGGCGATGCGGTTCGTCACCAGCACCATGCCATAGCCGTCGATGGCCAGGTGATGGATGCGCTCGTAAAGCAGGTGCCGCTCGGGCCCCAGCACGAAAAGGGTCAGCGCCCCGGCCGGCTCGTTGCCGAGGTCCAGCGGGCGCTGGCTGTCGGCGCGCATCTGCGCCAGTGCCTGCGCCTCGGCATCGGGCTGGGCGGACAGGTCGGCAAAGCCCAGCATCGGCGGGCGCCCCACCCATTGCCGCGGTCCCTGCGGCCCGGTGCCAAAGCGCAGCGACAGGGCGGGCGTCTCGGCGATGGTGCGCAGCGCGGCCTGGGCCAGCGCGTCGCGGTCCAGCGGGCCGACAAGCTCGAGATATTGCCCGGTGTTCAGGATCGGGTTGCCCGGGTCCAGCGCCTGGACATACCACAGCCCCTCCTGCGCCTCGGTCAGCGGGCAGCCGGTATCGGCGGGAATGTCGCGATGCGTGTCCATGTCAGGCCCGTCCGGGCCGGAACGAGTGAAATCGCGGGAAAAAGAATAAGCTGACAACCATGTTACCCCGGGCACCGGATCGCGGGTCTTGCCCGTCTGGGGCCATGGCCATACTGTCGCTAAGGAATTTAGTCAACTTTACTCGCGCGGCCGGCCGCGCAGGAGCGGCCATGACCCCCAGAGCCCTGCCCTTGCGCGATACCGAGCAGGCCTATGGCAAGGTGACACGCCTGCTGCATTGGAGCATCGCGGCGCTGATGCTGTGGCAGTTCTTCGGCATGGGGCTGCGGCTGCTTCTGGGCCGCACGCCGCTGGTGTCCTTTTTCGTCGGCTGGCATCAGCCTGTGGGGACGGTGCTGTTCCTGCTGATCGTGCTGCGGGTGGGCTGGGCCCTGGCGAACCGCAGCCGCCGGCCGGATCACGGCCCCGGGTTCTGGGGACTGGCGGCGCGGCTGGGCCATCTGGTGCTGTATCTGGTCATGGTGCTGGTGCCGGTCGCGGCCCTGCTGCGCGCCTATGGCGGCGAGCGGGTCTTTGCCCCCTTCGGCTTCGAGATCTTTCCGGCCCAGCAGCCTCCCATCGGCTGGATGGTCGGGCTGGGCGATGCGCTGCATGGCGAGATGGGCTGGCTGCTCCTGGCGCTGATCCTGGGCCATGTCGTCATGGTCGGCGTGCACGAGGGCATGTGGCGCGACGGCACGCTGGCGCGCATGGCCGGGCGGCGGCGGGCGGGACTTCAGGCCACGATTTCGGGCAGATCGGCAAGGTAAGGCACGAGGCCGCCCTTTTTCGTTGATTGCGCGCCGGGGCGGTGTCACCATTCCTTCATGATGAATGTGCCCTTCGGTTTCCCGTCCGAGCATGATCGCGTGGCCTTCGACCGGGCCGAACTGGGCGTCATCCTGTCGATCTATGGCCGCATGGTGGCGGCGGGGGAATGGCGGGACTATGCCATGTCCTTCCTGCGCGACATGGCGGTCTTTTCGGTCTTTCGCCGCGCGGCCGAGCATCCGCTTTATCGCATCGAAAAGCGTCCCAGGATGCGCAATGCGCAGGGGCAATATGCGGTGATCGGCATGGATGGGCGCGTGCTCAAGCGCGGGCACGACCTGCGCACCGTGCTGCGCGTGCTTGAGAAGAAGCTGATCCGTCCGGTGGACTGAGCCCGGCGCTGCCGTGGCCTGCGGCATGGGTCATCAGGCTCATGCGGCCGAATCGCCTTTTCGCCGCCGGACCGCCCGCCACGGCCGCCCGTCGATCGCGGCCAGCCCCAACCCGATCAGCGCCATGCCGGCAAGCTGGCGGGGCTGCAGGGTTTCGTCCAGGAACAGGATGCCCAGCAGGATCGCGCTGGCCGGGATCAGGAATGTCACCAGCACGAGATTGGTTGCGCCCGCCGTGGCGAGGATGCGGAAATACAGCACATAGGCCAGCGCGGTCGAAATCGCGGCCAGGCCGATCAACGCAAGGATGGCCGCCGGGCTTGGCGCCGCAAGCGTCCATGGCCGGTCGACGACCGCGACAAGCGGCAGCAGGATCAGGCTGGACGCGATCACCTGTCCGGTCGCCGTGCTCATCGGGCTGACCCCCATCGCGCGGAACCGGCGTCCGTAGATGCCCGCGAAGCCATAGGATATCGCCCCGGCAAGGCAGGCAAGCTGCGCCACGACATGCGCGCCCAGGTCGTGCAGCGCATCCGCCCCGATCATCACGGCCACGCCCGCAAAGCCGATGAGAACCCCGGCCAGCTTGCCGCCGGTCATGCGCTCGTCGCTGGTCAGGAGATGGGCGAGGATCACGGTGAAGAGCGGCGTCGAGGCATTCAGGATCGAGGCCGCGCCCGAGGCGATGTGCTGCTGTCCCCAGACGATCAGCGAAAACGGGATGGCATTGTTCAGCAGGCCCATGCCGAAGAACGCCGCCCAGACCGGGCGGCCCCGCGGCATCCGCTCGCCCCGCAGGCGCAGGATGGCCAGCAGGATCAGCGCGGCCAGCGCCACGCGCGACACGACCACGGTGAACACCGGCAATTCCCGCACCGCCACGGCGTTGAAAAAGAACGACCCACCCCAGACCGCCGACAGGGCCAGCAGCATCGCCCATTCCAGCGGCGTCATGGGGCGGTTGGTGGCGGCCGGTGCCGGCATGATCTTCCCTCCTTCGACCCGTGCGGCCGGTTTCGCAGGGCATGTTGCCGCCTTGGCACGCGGCCGCGATCCGTTTCTTGCGGCCGAAACCTTGCGGCGGCGGGGTCAGCCTGCCTCGCCCGGCTTGATCTTTTGCGCCGTGCCCTGGGCAAAGCTGTCCAGCCTTCCCCTGGCGGCGTCCTGGGTGTTGACGATGCCGGCGACCATGGCCTCGGCATAGGCGGCGTCCAGCCCCGACATGTTCTGCATATGCGAGATCGCCGAGCAGACCGCGAAATTCGACAGGGGCGTGTTCTGCGCCACCCGGCGGGCAAGGTCGTAGGCCTGCGCCTCGCTGTCGGCCACGCGGTATTGCGCCAGCCCGACCTGCACCGCCTCGTCCCCGGAATACAGCCGGCCGGTCAGCATCATGTCCATCATGCGCGCCTGCCCGATCAGCCGGGGCACGCGGATCGTGGCGCCGCCGCCGGTGAACAGCCCGCGCTGCCCCTCGGGCAGGCCGAAATAGGTGGTCTCGTCCATCACCCGGATATGGACCGACGAGGCCAGTTCCAGCCCGCCGCCCACCACCGCGCCCTTGAGCGCGGCGATGACCGGAATGCCGCCATATTCGATCTTGTTGAACGCCTCGTGCCAGCGCAGGCAGATGCGCATGAACTCGGCAGGGCTGCGTTCCTCGCGCCCGTGCTCGACCAGGTCCAGCCCGGCGCAGAAATGCGGCCCCTCGGCGCGCAGCACCACGGCACGGGCGCCCGAGGCGGGCAGGGCGGAAAAGACCGCGACCAGTTCCTCGATGGTCTCGGCATTCAGGGCGTTGCGCTTGGCGGCGCGGTTCAGGGTGACGGTGGCGATGCCGTCCCCGTCCATGTCGAAGAGCAGGTGGGTCAGGTTCAACTGCGAAATGTCGCGCATGGTCTAGCCTTTCGTGATCCAGTGAATGACGACGGGAACCGTGGCGATGCTCGCCGCGGTCGAGATCAGGATGGCGGCCGAGACGCGCTGCACGGCGGTGCCGAAATATTGCGCGAGGATATAGACGTTGCCCGCGACCGGCAGGCTGGCGGCGGCGATCATCACGCCCGCCGCATAGGGCTCGACCCCGAATACCGCCAGCGCGGCGATGCCCACCGCCAGCGGGTGCAGCACCAGCTTGGCGAGGCTGAGCCAAAGCGCCGGGCCCATGCGCTCGGCCGCGCGTCCGGCCAGGCTGGCGCCGATGGCGAACAGCGCCCCCGGCGTGGCCGAGGCGCCCAAGAGCGCCAGGAATTCGTCCAGCGGCCCCGGCATCGGCAGGTGCAGCCCGGCCCAGGCCAGTCCCGCCAGCATCGAGACGATCATCGGGTTCGAGACGATGCCGCGCAGCAGGGGCCACAGCGTCGCCAGCCGTACCCGCCCCTGCCTTGCCGCGGTGACGATCAGGGTGATCAGCGTCGAGAACACCACCATGTCGATGGTCAGCACCATCAGCACCGGGCCGATGGCGCGTTCGCCCAGCAGCACGACCAGCATCGGCACGCCCAGGAAGCCGGTATTGCCGGTCATTGCCGTATGCGCCTCCATTGCCGCGGTGACCAGCGGCTGGTGGCGCCAGCGCGCCACCGCGAAACCCAGGGCCCAAAGCGCGGCCGAGCCGCAAAGATAGGCCATGACGAAGGCCGGGTCGAAGAGGCTTGCCACATCCAGCGTCGCGGCAAAGCGGAACAGCATGGCCGACAGCGCGAAGTAGAAGACGAATTTCGTCAGCCAGCCGGTCGCCTCGGGCGGGAAAAAGCGCGTGCGCCCCGCCAGCCAGCCCGTGCCGATGACGAGAAAGAACGGCAAGGTCTTTAGAAAGATCGCCAGCATCAGTCCGCGGCGATGGCGCAGGCGGGGCCGCGTTCGACGACGTATTCGGTCTCGCCCGGCGCGATTTCGCGGCTGCCGACCAGGCGATGGCCGGATTCGGCGCAGAAATGCGGCACGTCGATCACCGCGGCGGGGTCGGTGGCCAGCAGCGTGACCCGCGTGCCCCGCGGCAGCGCCATCAGCCGCTTGCGCAGCCGCAGCACCGGCAGAGGGCACAGAAGGCCGCGTGCGTCGATCTGCATGGTCAGGCTGCCGAACTGGTCAGCCGGGCGCGGCACCAGTCCTCGATCTGCTCGGGCGGCAGCTCTTCGGCCAGTTCGCCGGCGAATTCGCGAAAGGCGGGCAGCTGTTCGTCGGGGACATGCACCAGAACCGGGATGCCTGCGGCGAGCGCGCGGGCGATGGTTTCGCGAAAGCCGCGTCCGAAACATTCCTGCTTGCCGAACTTGTTGACGATCAGCAGCTCGGCCCCGCGGTCCAGCACCGATTCGGTGCGCGCGACGGCCTGGGCCAGCGCGCCGGTATCCAGCCGGCAGGCCTGCGCCCCCGGGCCGAGCGACTGGGTGATGCGCACCAGCGGCCCGTCATCGCCGAGAATGCGCAGGTCCATGTCGCAATCGCCCCCCGGCACAGGTTCGGTATTGATCTGCACCGCGCCCGCCAGCCGCATCCCGGCGGCGGCCAGCCGCTCGGCCGCGGCGGTCAGCAGCCGGTCGCCGGCACCCGGCGCATTGTCCTGAACGGTCACGAAACCCAGCATGGCGGTCCTCTCTCGCGGCCAGCATAGTCCCTGGGCGCGCGGGCGCAATATTGAGTATTTGCAGAACGGAGAAACTGCCGGGCTCAGTTCCCCTCGGCCAGCGGGCCGTAGAGGATCAGCGCCGGATGCGGGCTGGGACCCTCGGTGGCAAGCTGCTCGGCGAGGCGGGCGACGGTGGTGCGGATCAGGCGCTGGTGCGGATGGCCGACCGCCTCGGCCAGCAATGCCGGCGTATCCGGGGGCAGGCCGTTTTCGACCAGCAATGCCGCCATCTGCGGGAAGGTGCGCTGGCCCATGAAGACGACGGTGGTGGCGCGCGGATCGGCCAGGGCGGCCCAGTTCTGGTCCTCGGGCAGCCCGCCGGTCACGTCGGCGCCGGTGACGAATTGCAGCCGCCGCGCGGTCTGGCGCCGGGTCAGCGGCAGGCCGGCGACGGCGGCGGCGGCCATGGCCGAGGGCACGCCGGGCACGATCTGGAACGGGATGCCGTGAGCCCGCAGCGCCGACAACTCCTCTTCCAGCCGGCCGAAGATGCCGGAATCGCCGGATTTCAGCCGCACCACATGCTTGCCCGCCCGGGCGTGTTCCACCAGGAGCGCGTTGACATGTTCCTGCTTGGCCGAGGGACGCCCGGCGCGCTTGCCGACGCCGATCAGCTGCGCCTGCGGCCCGGCCTGCTCGAGCACCGGCCCCGAGGCCAGGTCGTCGTAAAGCACCACATCCGCCTCGGCCAGCAGCCGGGCGGCGCGCAGGGTCAGAAGCTCGGGGTCGCCCGGACCCGAGGAGACGAAGCTGACAAGGCCGATCTGTTCACGCATGATCTGGCGATGCGGCAAAATCCGCGTCAAGGCAAGGGGCTGCTTGCCGCCCGGCCCGCCATTTGCCATAGAAGGCGCGACCGCGACCTTGGGGATCAAGCCATGTTCCGTGCCCGCCATCTTCTGGGGATCGAGCCGCTCGCCCCCCCCGAAATCACCACGCTTCTCGACCTGGCCGAGACCTATGTCGATCTGAACCGCCGCACGGTGAAGCATTCCGATGCCTTGGCGGGGATGACGCAGATCAACATGTTCTTCGAGAACTCGACCCGCACGCAGTCCAGCTTCGAGCTGGCAGGCAAGCGGCTGGGCGCCGATGTGATGAACATGGCGATGCAGACCAGTTCGGTGAAAAAGGGCGAGACGCTGATCGACACCGCGCTGACGCTGAACGCCATGCATCCCGACCTGCTGGTGGTGCGTCATCCGCAATCGGGCGCGGTGGACCTGCTGGCGCAAAAGGTGAATTGCGCGGTCCTGAACGCGGGCGACGGCAGGCACGAGCATCCGACGCAGGCGCTCTTGGACGCGCTGACCATCCGACGCGCCAAGGGCCGGCTGCACCGGCTGACCGTGGCGATCTGCGGCGACATCGCGCATAGCCGGGTGGCGCGCTCGAACCTGATCCTGCTGGGCAAGATGGAGAACCGCTTGCGGCTGGTCGGGCCGGCGACGCTGATGCCCTCGGGCGCGCGCGACTGGGGCTGCGAGATCCATGAGGACATGCGCGAGGGGCTGAAGGGCGCCGATGTGGTGATGATGCTGCGCTTGCAGAAAGAGCGGATGGACGGCGGCTTCATCCCGTCCGAGCGGGAATATTACCACCGCTGGGGCCTGGACGCGGAAAAGCTGGCGCTGGCCGCGCCCGATGCCATCGTCATGCATCCGGGGCCGATGAACCGCGGGGTGGAGATCGACGGCACCATCGCCGACGACATCAACCGCAGCGTCATCCAGGACCAGGTGGAAATGGGGGTCGCGGTGCGCATGGCGGCGATGGACCTGCTGGCGCGCAACCTGCGGGCCGAACGCGGCGCCAAGGCGGCGGAGATGATGGCATGATCCTGCACTTCCAGAACGCCCGCCTGATCGACCCCGAGACGCAATCGGTCGAGGACGCCACGCTGACCGTCCGCGACGGCCGGATCGAGACCGTTGGTGCCGACGCCCCGCAAGGCGCCGAACTGATCGACTGCGGCGGCAGATGCCTTGCCCCCGGCCTGATCGACTGGGGCGTCAAGATCGGCGAGCCGGGCGAGCGGCACAAGGAAAGCTTCCGCAGCGCCGGGCTGGCGGCGGCGGCGGGCGGCGTGACCACGGTGATCGCGCGGCCGGACACGATGCCGCCGATCGATGCCCCGGAATCGCTGGAATTCGCCACCCGCCGTGCGGCCGATGCGCCGGTGAACATCCGCCACATGGCGGCGCTGACCCGCGCCCGCGAGGGGCGCGAGATGGTCGAGATGGGCTTTCTGCAGGATGCCGGCGCCGTGGCCTTCACCGACGGGGTGCGGGTGGTTTCCGACACCCGGCTCCTGTCGCGCTGCATGACCTATGCCCGCGGCCTTGGCGCGCTGATCGTCGGCCATCCGCAGGAGCCGGGCCTGTCGAAAGGTACGGCGGCGACCGGCGGCAAGTTCGCCTCGCTCTACGGCCTGCCCGCGGTTTCGCCCATGGCCGAGGTGATGGGGCTCGACCGCGACCTGGCGCTGGTGGCGATGACCGGCGCCCGCTACCATGCCGACCAGATCACCGTCGCGGCCAGCCTGCCGGCGCTGCGCCGCGCGCGCGAGGCCGGGCTGGACGCGACTGCCGGCATCTCGATCCATCACCTGACGCTCAACGAATACGACGTGGGCGGCTATCGCACCTTCTTCCGCTTCACCCCGCCCTTGCGCTCCGAGGAGGACCGGCTGGCCATGGTCGAGGCGGTGGCCGAGGGGCTGATCGACGTGGTCGCCAGCTTCCACACCCCGCAGGACGAGGAAAGCAAGCGCCTGCCCTTTGCCGAGGCGGCGCCGGGCGCGGTGGGGCTGCAAACCCTGCTGCCGGCGGCGATGCGGCTTTACCATCAGGGCGGGCTGAGCCTGCCGCAGCTTTGGCGGGCGATGTCGCTCAATCCGGCGCGGCGGCTGGGACTGCCGGGCGGGCGGCTCTCGGCGGGCGCTCCGGCCGATCTGGTGCTGTTCGATCCCGACGCGCCCTTCGTGCTGGACCGCTTCACGCTGTTGTCCAAGTCGAAGAACACGCCCTTCGACGGTGCGCGGATGGAAGGGCGGGTGCTGGGCACCTGGGTCGCCGGCCGCCGCGTCTTCGGAGAGGATGCATGAGCCTGATCCTCTGGGCCGTGATCGGCTACCTGCTGGGCTCGGTGCCCTTCGGCATCGTCATCACCCGTGCGCTGGGCCTGGGCGACCTGCGCCGAATCGGCTCGGGCAATATCGGTGCGACGAACGTGCTGCGCACCGGCAACAAGCCGGCCGCGCTGGCGACGCTGCTGCTGGACAGCGGCAAGGGCGCCATCGCCGTGCTGCTGGCGCGCTGGCTCGCCGGTCCTGACGCCGCCCTGGCCGCGGGCGCGGCGGCCTTCCTGGGCCACCTGTTCCCGGTCTGGCTGGGCTTTCGGGGCGGCAAGGGGGTCGCGACCTTCCTTGGCACGCTGCTGGCGCTGGACTGGCGGCTGGGCCTGATCGCCTGCGGGATCTGGTTGCTGGCGGCGCTGGCCGGCCGGATCTCGTCGCTTTCGGCGCTGGTGGCCGCTGCGCTGACGCCCTGCCTTGCCCTCTGGTTGGATGGCGCGCGCATGGCGGCGGTGACGGCGTTCATGGCCGTGCTGATCTTCATCCGCCATCGCACGAACATCGCCCGCATCCTTGCCGGGACCGAGCCCAGGATCGGCAGGAAGTCTTGATTTCTCTGTTCTGAAAATACTCCGGGGACGCCCTGAGCGCCCCGTCGAGGGGCGTTCAGGGCGGGGGCGGAGCCCCTATCGCGTCGGCACCGGTTCCTCGCCCGAATAGTCGTAGAACCCACGCCCGGTCTTGCGGCCCAGCCAGCCTGCCTCGACATATTTCACCAAGAGCGGGCAGGGCCGGTATTTCGTGTCCGCCAGCCCCTCGTGCAGCACGTTCATGATCGCCAGGCAGGTGTCGAGGCCGATGAAATCCGCCAGTTCCAGCGGCCCCATCGGGTGGTTGGCGCCCAGCTTCATGGACTGGTCGATGGACTTGACCGAGCCGACGCCCTCGTAAAGCGTATAGACCGCCTCGTTGATCATCGGCATCAGGATGCGGTTGACGATGAAGGCCGGGAAATCCTCGGCGCTGGCCGAGGTCTTGCCGATCTTTTCGACCACTTCGACCAGGGCCTTGTAGGTCTCCTCGTTGGTGGCGATGCCGCGGATCAGTTCGACCAGCTGCATGACCGGGACCGGGTTCATGAAGTGGAAGCCCATGAAGCGCTCGGGCCGGTCGGTGCGGCTGGCAAGGCGGGTGATCGAGATCGACGAGGTGTTCGAGGTCAGGATGGTCTCGGGCTTCAGATGCGGCAGCAGATCCTCGAAGATCGCCTGCTTGACGGTTTCGCGCTCGGTGGCGGCCTCGATGATCAGGTCGGTCTTGCCCAGGTCGGAAAGCGTCATGGTGGTGGTGATGCGCCGCATCGCCGCGGCCTTGTCCTCGGCCGAGACCTTGCCGCGGCTGACCTGGCGTTCCAGGTTGTGGTCGATCTGCGCCACGGCCTTGTCCAGCGCCTCGCGCGAGATGTCGGTCATGAGCACGTCATAACCCGCCAGGGCAAAGACATGCGCGATGCCATTGCCCATCTGTCCGGCGCCGATCACGCCCACCGATTGAATCGCCATGAACCCATCCTTTCGTCGGTCAGGCAGGACGATAGGCGTAAGCGCCTTGGACGTTCAATGCAAAAACCGCCCGTTATGGAAACGGGCGGTTTTCAAACGGTTTTTGCAGGGATGGGGGCTCTGCCCCCGCGCCCCTGCGGCCCCTTGACGGGGCCTCAGGGGCGCTCCCCCGGAGTATTTGGAAAACGGAGAAAGCGCTCAGAGCTTCCCTGTCAGCTCCGGCACGACGGAGAACAGGTCGCCGACGAGGCCGTAATCGGCGATCTGGAAGATCGGCGCCTCCTCGTCCTTGTTGATCGCAACGATCACCTTGCTGTCCTTCATCCCCGCAAGGTGCTGGATGGCGCCGGAGATGCCGACCGCGACATAAAGCTCGGGGGCGACGACCTTGCCGGTCTGGCCCACCTGCCAGTCGTTCGGGGCGTAGCCACTGTCCACCGCCGCGCGCGAGGCGCCCACCGCGGCGCCGAGCTTGTCGGCCAGCTCTTCGATGATCGCGAAGCTCTCCTTCGAGCCCAGGCCCCGGCCGCCCGAGACCACGCGTTTCGCCGAGGTCAGCTCGGGGCGGTCGCTCTCGGCCACCTCGTCGGCAACCCAGGCTGACAGGCCCGGATCGGCGGCAGCGGCGGTGTCCGCTACGGTGGCCGAACCGCCCTCGCCCGCCGCGTCGAAGCTTGCCGTGCGGATGGTGAAGACCTTCTTCGCGTCCTTCGACTTCACCACCTGGATGGCGTTGCCGGCATAGATCGGACGCTCGAACGTGTCCGCGTCGATGATGGCCGAGACGTCCGACAGCACCATCACGTCCAGAAGCGCCGCAACCCGCGGCATCACGTTCTTGGCGTCCGTGGTCGCCGGCGCGGCAATGTGGTCGTAATCGCCGGCCAGGCCCACGATCAGCGCCGCGGTCGGTTCGGCCAGGCGGTGGCCGTAGAGGGCGTCTTCTGCGACCAGCACCTTCGCGACGCCGGCGATCTTCGCGGCCTCCTCGGCGGCCGCTTTCGCCGAGGCGCCGGCGCAGAGCACCGTCACATCGCCAAGCGCCTTGACCGCCTGCACCGCCTTCGCCGTCGCATCGCGGTTCAGCTCGCCATTCGTGACTTCCCCAAGCAGCAGAACAGCCATCAGATCACCCCCGCTTCTTTCAGCTTGCCCACCAGCTCGTCCACCGAGCCGACCTTGATGCCGGCCTTGCGGCCCTCGGGCTCGCGCACCGAGACCACCTCCAGCCGCGGCGCGACGTCGACGCCGTAGTCGCCGGCGGTCTTTTCCTCCAGCGGCTTCTTCTTCGCCTTCATGATGTTCGGCAGCGAGGCATAGCGCGGTTCGTTCAGCCGCAGGTCGGCGGTGACCACCGCCGGCAGGGCGACCGCGATGGTCTGGAGGCCGCCATCGACCTCGCGGGTGACCTTGGCCTTGGCCCCTTCGATCTCGACCTTGCTGGCGAAGGTCGCCTGGGCCCAGCCCAGGATCGCCGCCAGCATCTGGCCGGTGGCGTTCATGTCGTTGTCGATGGCCTGCTTGCCGGCGATGATGAGTTCGGTGCCTTCGGCCTTGGCCACCGCGGCGAGGATCTTCGCCACCGCCAGCGGCTCGATGTCCTGCTGCACGTCGTCCGCGGCCACCACCAGGATCGCCCGGTCGGCGCCCATGGCCAGCGCGGTGCGCAGCGTCTCGGCCGCCTGCTTGACGCCGATGCTGACCGCGATCACCTCCTCGGCCTGACCCTTCTCCTTCAGACGGATCGCCTCCTCGACCGCGATCTCGTCGAACGGGTTCATCGACATCTTCACATTCGCAAGATCAACTCCAGAACCGTCAGACTTCACACGCGCCTTCACGTTGTAGTCGATCACGCGCTTGACTGGCACGAGAACCTTCATCGGCCTCTCCCCTTTGGTTGCGTCACCTGTTCGGAGGGTTTGTTAGCGGGCCATCGGCGGCAATGACAGGGAAAAAACGACCGTAACGCGTCGTAACATTTCCATTCCGTCATGTTGTCGCTAACGGCTGGCTCCTGGCACCCACAGGATATCCTGCGCGCCGTTTTCATTGGCGACGCGCCCCGCCACGAACAGCCAGTCCGAAAGGCGGTTGAGATATTTCACGGCGGCCGGATTGGCATCCTCGGCCGCGGAAAGCGCCACGGCGGCGCGCTCGGCCCGCCGCGCCACGGTGCGCGACAGGTGCAGATGCGCCGCGAGCGCCGAGCCCCCCGGCAGGATGAAGCTGCGCAGGGGGGCGAGGTCGGCGTTCATCGCGTCGATCTCGGTCTCCAGCCGCTCGACCTGGGCGTCGATGATGCGCAGCACCGGATAGGGCGCCTCGGCATCCTCGACCATGCGCGGGCGCGACAGGTCGGCGCCAAGGTCGAAAAGATCGTTCTGGATCACCGCGATGCGCGCCGCGATCTCGTCCGTGGCATGCAGGCGGGCGAGGCCCAGCGTGGCGTTCAGCTCGTCCACGGTGCCATAGGCCTCGACCCTCAGGGAATGCTTGGGCACGCGCTCGCCGTTCGACAGCGCCGTCTCGCCCTTGTCGCCGGTGCGGGTGTAGATCTTGTTCAGCACGACCATCAGCCGCTCCTTACCCAGAGATAAAGCAGGAAGACCGCGATGGCGATGGCCTGGGCGATGATGCGCCAGCGCATCATGCGGTTGCCGTGCTTGCGGTTGAACTCGCCGCCCTTGGCGAAACCGCCGATGCCGGTGGCCAGGATCACCACCACGACAAGGCAGCAGATCGCGAGCAGGTAGAAAAGCGGTTTGTCATGCATGGGCGGGCCCTTTCGGCGCGAAGCCTAGCTGCGGCGCGCGAACCAGTCCAGAGCGCGCGTGGAAAGAAGCCGCCGCCCGATGCCCGAGACATGGGTCGGCGTGGTGACGTAATAGCGCGGGCGGGGCCTTGGGCTTTCCAGCGCCTGCGCGATCCGGGTGCTGACGGCCGAGGGCGGCAGTTCGAAACGGTCCTTCTTCGCGGCCGGCTCGTAGAGGCGTTTCAGCAGCGTGCGGCGGTATTGCCCGGCGCGCGGGCTGGCTTGCCAGTCGATCCAGCGCTCGAAATGCGGGATCGAGTTCTGGCGGATCCTGGTGCCGATGGGGCCGGGCTCGATCAGGATGAACTGCACCCCGGTATCGGCCATCTCGACGCGCAGCACGTCGGTCAGCCCTTCCAGCGCGAATTTCGTCGCGACATAGGCGCCGCGCCAGGGGATGCCGACAAGGCCCAGGACCGAGCTGATGTTCACCACCCGTCCGCCATGCTCGCGGAAATGCGGGATCAGCCGGCGGGTCAGGTCATGGGTGCCGAACAGATTCGCCTCGAAGATCGCGCGCAATGCGCCGCGCGGCAGGTCCTCGGCGGCGCCGGGGATGGCGAAGGCGGCGTTGTTCACCAGCGCGTCGATGCGCCCCAGGGCCAGCGCGGATTCGGCGCAGCGCGCCACGCTGTCCTCGCAGCCCAGTTCCAGGTGCAGCGTGTCGAAGCCCTCGGCGCGGCGGGCCTCGATATCCTCGGGCTTGCGGCAGGTGGCGATGACGCGCCAGCCGCGCGCCCGCATGTGCCGCGCCGCGTCCAGCCCGATGCCCGAGGAACAGCCGGTGATCAGAACGGTCTTCATGCGCGCCTCCTTGCCGCCGGGGTTCTGCGCCAAGGCCGGGCCTTGCGCAAGCCGCGCATTTCCGGCTGGACCGGCGCGGCGTGCGGGCCTATTCACCGGAACATGTCAGACGATCCGAATGTTCCAGATCCGACCCCGCCCGATCCGAGCCAGGATCAGACCACGTCCGAGCCGCTGTCGCGCGCCATCGGCGAGCGGTATCTGACCTATGCGCTTTCCACCATCATGAACCGGGCGCTGCCGGATGCGCGCGACGGGCTGAAGCCGGTGCATCGCCGCATCCTGTTCGCCATGCGCGAACTCAGGCTTTCGCCTACGGGGGCCTTCCGCAAATCGGCCAAGATCAGCGGCGACGTGATGGGCAACTATCACCCGCATGGCGATGCCGCGATCTACGACGCCATGGCGCGTTTGGCCCAGCCCTTTGCCATGCGCTATCCGCTGGTGGACGGGCAGGGCAATTTCGGCAATATCGACGGCGACAACCCCGCCGCCAGCCGCTATACCGAGGCCCGCCTGACCGCGGCCGCCGAGGCGCTGATGGAGGGGCTGGCCGAGAACGCGGTCGATTTCCGCCCGAACTACGACGGCACGCTGGAAGAACCCATCGTGCTGCCCGCCGCCTTTCCGAACCTTTTGTGCAACGGCGCCTCGGGCATCGCGGTCGGCATGGCGACCAACGTGCCGCCGCACAACCTGCACGAGGTGATCGACGCCTGCCTGCATCTGATCAAGGCGCCGGATGCCCGCGACGACACGCTGGTCTCGATCGTGCCGGGGCCGGATTTCCCGACCGGCGGCGTGCTGGTCGAATCGCGCGAAACCATTGCCGAGGCTTACCGGACCGGCCGTGGCAGCCTGCGGCTGCGGGCGCGCTGGTCGGTCGAGGATCTGGGCCGCGGCCAGTGGCAGATCGTCGTCACCGAGATCCCCTATCAGGTGCAGAAATCCAAGCTGATCGAGCGGCTGGCCGAGGTCATCCAGTTGAAGAAGGTGCCGATCCTGGCCGATGTGCGCGACGAATCGGCCGAGGACATCCGCATCGTGCTGGAGCCGCGCACCCGCGCCGTCGATGCCGAGCAGCTGATGGCGGCGCTGTTCCGGGTGAGCGACCTGGAGGTGCGCTTCGGGTTGAACATGAACGTGCTGATCGACGGCCGCGTGCCCAAGGTCTGCTCGCTGAAAGAGGTGCTGCGCGCTTTCCTGGACCACCGGCGCGAGGTGCTGGTGCGGCGCTCGAACCACCGGCTCGACAAGATCGCGGCCCGGCTGGAGGTGCTGGAGGGCTATATGATCGCCTTCCTGAACCTCGACCGCGTCATCGAGATCATCCGGCACGAGGACGATCCGAAGGCGGTCATGATCGCCGAGTTCAAGCTGTCCGACGTGCAGGTCGAGGCGATCCTGAACATGCGCCTGCGTGCGCTGCGCCGGCTTGAGGAAATCGAACTGCGCGCCGAACACGAGAACCTGACCCGCGAGCGCGAGGGCCTGGCGGCCATGCTGGCCGACGAGGGCGCGCAATGGGCCAGGATCGCCGAGGAACTGCGCGAGACCCGGGCGAAATTCGGCAAGTCTGCCCCCGGCGGCCAGCGCCGCACCGAGATCGGCGAGGCCGGCGAGGTGGCCGAGATCGACATGGACGCCATGATCGAGCGCGAGCCGATCACCGTCATCCTGTCGAAGATGGGCTGGATCCGCGCCATGAAGGGCCACCAGCCGCTGGATGCCGAGGTCAAGTTCAAGGACGGCGACGGTCCGTTCATGGCGCTGCATGCCGAGACCACCGACAAGCTGATGGTCTTTGCCGCCAACGGCCGCTTCTATACCCTGCCGGCGAACAACCTGCCCGGCGGGCGCGGCATGGGCGAGCCGCTGCGGCTGATGATCGACCTGCCCAACGATGCCGCCGTGATCGACATGTTCCCCTGGCGCGACGGCGAGCGATATCTGGTCGCCTCGAAGGCCGGGGACGGGTTCGTCGTTGCCGGGGCCGACATCCTGGCGCAGACCCGCGCCGGCAAGCAGGTGCTGAACGGCGAGGCGGCGCTGTGCCGCCGCGTCACCGGCGATCATGTCGCGGTGGTCGGCCAGAACCGCAAGCTGCTGGTCTTTCCGTTATCAGAACTGCCGGAAATGGCGCGCGGCAAGGGCGTGCGCTTGCAGAAATACAAGGATGGCGGGCTGTCGGATGCCATCTGCATCACCCTGGCCGAAGGGCTGCGCTGGCAGGAAACCGGCGGCCGGACGCGCAGCGAGCCGGACCTGACCGAATGGCTCGGCAAGCGGGCGGGCGCAGGCTACATGGCGCCGCGCGGCTTCCCGCGCGACAACAGGTTCAACTGAGAAAGGGCGGGGCGCGGGTCCCGCCCTTTGCGCTAGCTGTTCACGCTCGGCGCGGGGGCCGGGCTTTCGGTCGGCGTGGTTGCCGCCGTCTGGTCGCTGGAGACCTTCTTGTGGCCGGGGCAGTCCGCAAGCGCGGGGATGGCGGCCATCGAAAACGCCAGGGCAAGGGCGACGGTCTTGCTGATCATCATCGGCTCCTTCGTGCGGTTCAGGCATGCCGGACAGGCCAGAACGCAGGCCCGGCATGGCCCAGCCTGACACGCGGGGGCGATTCGATCAATTCCGCGGCCTATTCCTCACGAACCTGTTTGCGTCCGGTAATCATCGGCTGCACCAGATTCTCGCGCTTCCAGAAGCGATAGAACAGGATCACCGCGATATGCAGCAGCACAAGGACCAGGATCAGGTTGGCGCCCAGATTGTGCCAGCCCACCGCCTTGGAGCGCGTGGCGCCGCTGACGTAGGAGGCCAGCGGGCCGACGTTGATATAGTCGTCGGGGTCCGAGATCAGGCCGGTGGTCACCTGCGCCGCCAGCACCGCCAGCATGGCGATGACCGACAGCGCCCCCAGCGGGTTGTGGCCGGGCCAATAGCTGGGCTCGCGCAGGAACATCCCCCGCATATAGCCCGCTATCGCCCCCGGTCCCCGCAGGAAATGCGAGAACCGCGCCGGGGCCGGGCCGAAAAAACCCCAGACCAGCCGGAACAGCAAAAGCCCCGCCACGACATAGCCGCACCAGAAATGCAGCGTCATCTTGGCAGGCCCGAACTGGCCGAGGCACCATCCCAGGATCACGAAAAAGGCCAGCAACCAGTGGAATCCGCGCAGCAGCGGGTCCCACAGCCGGACCTCGCGGACGGGGCCTTTCATCAGCTCTTTTCGCGATAGTCGTCGTGACAGGCCTTGCAGGCGCCGCCCAGCTTCTGAACCACCGCGCCGACCTCTCCGGCACCACCCTTGACCGCATCCGAGGCGCCGGTCGCCGCCTCGCCCAGCCCGGCGAACTTCGTGCCGAAATCCTCGGGATTGGACCAGATGTCGGGCTTGGCCGCGCTGTCCTGGGCATCGGCGGAGCTGCTGCCCTCGATGAACAGGCTTGGCAGGTCGTATTGCGTCAGCGCCTCGATATTGGCGGCGGCGCGGCTGGCCGCGGCCTCGTCATAGGCGACATCGCCCTTGGCCATCCCCGAGAGCGTGCCCATGTTGATGGCCAGCATCTGGTAAAAGCCGTGGCGGGCGTCGATGGCCTGCTTGACCGGATCATCCTGGGCCAGGCTGGCCAGCGGAACCGCAGCCAGGGCGGCGGCAGTGAGAATCAGGCGCATGTCGTCGTTCCTTTCATGTGGCATATGGCTGCAATCGGGCTCGCGCCGGAGCAGAGTTGCACAGCCCGCCCGATCTGCCAACGCATGCGGCGATGCCATTTTCGTGAAAGTCGCTGGCCCGGCGGGGATTTTCTGTTCGCGAAAGCGCCGTTTTTTCCGCGGCCGGCCTGCCCGCATGACTGCGATCCGGGCAGGATCGCTTTCTTTCCGGTCGTGCGGGGCCGCGGCGCTTGCGCCATGCCGCGCGGCAAGCGCAAGCTGGGGTGGACGGGGCTGCATCCCCCGTTACCCCGGGCCGCACGGGGTCTTCATGGCAGTGACCGCCGTTCATGCCGCGTCTCCTCCCTCCGCGCGGCGTGGACGGCGGATTTTTCAGGGCACCGGGATGCGCAGTTTCAGGCAAAAGCGCAGTCGGCCGCAGGGCCGGGCGTCCATGATCCAGCCGTCCGGCGCCGCCAGATAGGCACGGATCGTCGCCGCGATATCGGCAGCATCCCCGGGGTGCAGGTCGTGGAACAGATAGGCGCCGCGCCCCGGCGCCTGCAGCGCCATCAATACCGGCCGGGCATCGCGCGCCCGCAGCGCGGCACGGCGCAGGGCGATGTCGGGGCCAAGCCTGCGCAGCACCCCGGCCAGCGCGTCGGCATCGGGGCCCGGCGGCAGGGTCAGTGTGACCGGCATCGTTCGAGCAGGTAGATGTCCATGATCCAGCCGTGCTGGGCCCGCGCGCGGGCGCGGGTCTCCAGGATATGCCCTGCGACCTCGGGCAGCGGCCCCCGGATCAGGATCTGGTTCGGCATGCCCAGAAAAGCGCCCCACCAGATATGCAGCCCCTCGGCATCCAGGCTTTGGAACGAGCATTCGCCGTCCAGCATCACGACCAGCCGGTCCACCGTCCCGGGCCAGCCGTGGTCGCGGATCCGGCGGCCGGTGGTGATCAGCACCGGCGCGGCAACCGCATTCAGCGGGATGGCATGGGCGGCGCAAAGTGCCTGGATCGCGGTGATGCCGGGGATCACGCGCAGGTTCAGCGGCAGGCGGCGCGCCACCCGTTCCGCGATGCGCAGTGTGCTGTCGTAAAGCGAGGGGTCGCCCCAGACCAGCAGTGCCGGGCGGATGGCGCCATGGGCGCGGATCACCTGTTCCCAGCGTTCGGCGATGGCGTCGTGCCATGCCTCGACGCCCTGCCGATAGCCGTCCGCCGCCTCGCGCGCGGGCATGTCGAAGACGGCCAGCGGCGGTGGGCTGGCCAGCACCTGCTGGCAAAGCGCCCGGCGCAGATCGGCCAGGTCGGCCTTGTCCTCGCCCTTGGCGGGGATCAGGATCAGGTCGGCATCCGCCATTGCGGCGATGCCCTCGCACGTAAGGTGGCCGGGGCTGCCGGTGCCGATGCCGATCAGCGCAAGCTCGATCATGGCGCCTCTCCGATCAGGTGGAAGAAGGTGCCGGTGGCGTGGCCGCGGCGCGAGCCGGTCTCGGGCACCGCATCGCCATTGGCATCGGTGACGCGGGCCAGCGGCTCGTCGGGCTGGGCCAGGATGGTGGCGTAATGGAACTCGTGCCCGGCCAGCGCAGGGGCGTAAAGCCCGGCGAGCGGTTCGGCGCGGCGATAGCCCAGATGCATCCGGCGCTTTTCATAGCTGGTCTCCAGCCCCAGCAGCCCGGCCATTTCGTGGCGCGTGCCCTGGGCATCGACCAGCCCGGCGCCCATCGCCATGTAGCCGCCGCATTCGCCATGCACCGGGCGGGTCTCGGCAAAACGCCGCAGCCCGGCGCGGAAGCGGCCGGCCGAAGCCAGTCGGCCCGCATGCAGTTCGGGATAGCCGCCCGGCAGCCAGCAGGCCCCGGCGCTGTCGTCCGGCGCCTGATCGGCCAGGGGCGAGAACGGCAGGATCGTCGCCCCCGCCGCCTGCCATCCGGCGACCAGATGCGGATAGACAAAGGAAAACGCGTCGTCCTGCGCCAGCGCGACACGTTCGGCCGGCGGCGGCAGCGGGCGAAAGGGCTGGGCCGCGATCCCGCCCGCGGCCGCCGCGATGATGGCATCCAGGTCCAGGTGCCGCGCCGCCGCCTCGCCCGCAGCCGCGAGCAGCGCCTCCAGCGCGGCGTGTTCCTGTGCCTGCACCAGTCCCAGATGCCGCTCGGGCAGCTCGATCCCGGCTTCGCGCGGCAGCACGCCCAGCACCGGGATCGCAAGCTGGTCCAGCGCGTGCCGCATCAGGGTTTCGTGCCGGGGCGAGGCGACGCGGTTCAGCACCACCCCCGCCAGATGCACGTCGCGGCGCATCTCGCGGAACCCCAGTGCCACGGCACCGGCGGATTGCGCCTGCCCCTTGCAATCCATGACCAGCACCACCGGCCAGCCGGTCAGCGCGGCGATGTCGGCGCTGGCGCCGTTGCCGCAACCGCCCGCACGCGCCACGCCGTCGAAAAGCCCCATCGAGCCCTCGGCCAGCGCAATGTCCGCACCCCCGGCCGCGCCGATCAGATGCGCGATCTGCGCCCGGTCCATGGCCCAGCTGTCGAGGTTGAAGGACTCGCGTCCCGCCGCCGCGCGGTGAAAGGCGGGGTCGATATAGTCCGGCCCGCTTTTGAACGGCTGCACCACCAGCCCGCGCGTCCGCAAGGCCGCGATCAGCCCCAGCGTGACCGTGGTCTTGCCGTTGCCCGAGGCGGGGGCACTGACGACTAGCCCTTTCATTCCGGGAACCTCGGTGCGGTGCCGACGGGGCGAAAGCGGCGGTCGTAGTCGCCGGCATAGAGGCGGCTTTCGTCGAAACCCTCCGCCGCCAGCGCCCGGCCGACCAGAATCAGCGCCGTGCGCTCGCCCTCGCCGATGGCGGGGTCCAGAGTGCCCAGCGTGACGCGGTGGATGCGCTGGTCGGGCCAGCTGGCGCGGAACACCACGGCGACCGGGCAATCGGCGCCGTAATGCGGGACCAGTTCCGCTTGCACGCGGTCCAGCACATGCACCGACAGGTGGATCGCCAGCGTGGCGCCGGTGGCGGCGAAATTGGCAAGCGTCTCGCCCTCGGGCATGGCCGATGCGCGGCCCGAGGTGCGGGTCAGCACCACCGATTGCGCCACGCCCGGCAGGGTCAGTTCGGCCCCCAGCGCGGCGGCGGCGGCGGCGAATGACGGCACGCCGGGCGTCACGTCATAGGGGATGCCCAGCTCGCGCAGCCGGCGGAGCTGCTCGCCCATGGCCGACCAGACCGACAGGTCGCCCGAATGCAGCCGCGCCACGTCATGGCCCGCCTGATGCGCGGCGGCGATCTCGGCGACGATCTGGTCGAGGTCCATGGGCGCGGTGTTCACGATCCGCGCGCCGGGTGGGCAATGGCCCAGCAGCGCCTGCGGCACCAGCGAGCCGGCATAAAGGCAGACCGGGCAGGACGCGATCAGGTCGCGGCCGCGCAGGGTGATCAGGTCGGCCGCGCCCGGGCCGGCGCCGATGAAATGGACGGTCATGCGGGGTCTCCTTCTGCGATGGCGGCGGTGGCCATCCCGTCTTGCGAGGTTACGCGGGCCGCGACGATGCGCGCGCCGGTGCCGAGTGCTGCCAGGGCGGCGGCTTCGGCCAGCGAGCCGGTGCCGTGCCGCGCGAGGATACGCGGCGATTGCGTGGGGGTGGCGATGCCGGCGACCTCGACCGCGATCAGCGGCAGGCCGGTTTGCGCGGCCAGTGCCAGGATTGCCGGGGCCTGTGCCTTGGCGGGGCTGGTCGCCAGCGCCTCGGCCCGGCCCGCGCGGGCCAGCGCGTCGGCCAGCGAGGCAAGGCTTGCCGCCTGCCGAAAGCCGATGCCCGCGACCCTCATGGCCAGCTCCATTGCGTCACGCTGCGCGCCGGGGTCCAGCCGCGCATCCGGCCCAACGGGGCGGCTTCCTCCAGCGCGATGCGGGTCAGGCTGCCGCCGCGTTGCGCGTGCAGGCCGATCAGCAGCGCCTCGGTCTCCAGCGTCACCGCGTTCGCGACCAGACGGGCGGGGGGCAGGGCGTCGATCAGCGTCGCCGAAGCGCCGCCGCCGATAAAGATCGCATCGGGTGCCGGAAGATCGTGGAGGAAATCGGGTGCCGCGCCTTGGACGGCGCGCATCCGATCCGCCAGCCCGAACGCCTTGATATTCGCGGCGATATTGGCGATGCGGTCGGTGCGGGGCTCCAGCGTCACCGCCCGGCCGCCGTTCAGGCACCACTCGACGCTGACCGAGCCCGAGCCGCCGCCGATGTCCCACAGCATCTCTCCCGTCCGCGGGCCAAGTGCCGCCAGCGTCACCGCCCGGATGGCGCGACGGGTGATCTGGCCGTCATGGGCGAAGCTGTCGTCGGGCAGGCCGAAGCCGCGCGGCAGGCCGGCGCCCGATGGCAGGTCCGCCCCGTCCAGCGCCACCGCGACCGGCGCGATGCAGTCCAGCGCGAAACCCTGCGCCCGTGCCTCGCGGATGCGTTCGCGCGGGCCGCCAAGCGCCTCCATCACCACCATGCGCGTCGGGCCCAGCCCCTGCGCGACCAGCCATTCGGCAAGCTGGGCGGGGGCGGCGCCGTCGCGCAGCAGGCAGATCGCCCGCGCTCCCCGCGCCATCACCGGACGCAGCCGGGCAAAGGGCGCGGCATGCAGGCCGAGGCAGGCGGTCTCCTCCAGCCGCCAGCCCAGCCTTGCGGCGGCCAGCGAAAAGGTGCCGGGCGCGGGAAAGGCCCGCCATTCGCCCGTTTGCAGCACGGCGGCGATGCTGCCGCCGGCGCCATGCCAGAACGGATCGCCCGAAACCAGCGCCGCCACGCTTTCCCCCCGCAAGGCCAGCAGCGGATCAAGACCGAAAGGCACCGGCCATGCCCGGCCCCGCTGCCCCCCGATCCCCGCCAGTTCCAGATGCCGGGGGGCGCCGAAGACGATTTCCGCCCGATCCAGCGCATCGCGGCTTGCAGGCGGCAGGCCGGCAAGGCCATCCTCCTGAATACCGATGATGGAAAGCCAGGGATCAGCCATGACGCGCATCCTTCTGCTGGGCGGCACCACCGAGGCGGGGGCCATGGCCCGCGCGCTGGCCGAGGCCGGGCTGGACGCAGTCTATTCCTATGCCGGCCGCACCGCCAACCCGGTGGCGCAGCCGCTGCCGATCCGCATCGGCGGCTTCGGCGGCTCCGAGGGGCTGGCGGATTACCTGCGGGCCGAGCGCATCAGCCATGTCGTCGACGCCACCCACCCCTTTGCCGAGGGCATGAGCCGCAATGCCGTCGCCGCCTGCTGTGCGACCGGCACGGCGCTGATCGCGCTGGAGCGCCCGCCCTGGGTTGCCGCGCCGGGCGACCGCTGGATCCACGTCGCCGATTACGAGGCCGCCGCCCGCGCGCTGCCCGGCGACGGTTCGGCGGTGTTCCTGGCCATCGGGCGGCAGAACCTGCAACCCTTCGTGGGGCTGAACCACATCTGGATGCTGCGTTTCGCCGAGGTGGCGGCGCATCCCCTGCGCGACGCCACGCTGATCGTCTCGCGCGGGCCGTTCACCGTCGCGGGCGACATCGCGCTGATGCGGCGCCACGACATCGCCCACGTCGTCGCCAAGAATGCCGGGGGCCATGCCGCCCAGGCGAAGATCGTCGCCGCGCGCGAACTGGGCCTGCCGGTCGTGATGATCGACCGTCCCGTGCTGCCGCTGCGCCGCGTCGTCGCTGCGCCGGCCGAGGTGATGGCCTGGCTTCATGGCACGGATCGCGGCGTATAGACCCAGGCGCCGGCCCGGCGGGTGGCGCTGTTGCCCAGGATGACCACGGTGCGCATGTCGGCCATCTCGGGGCGGGCCTCGGCCAGGGTGACGGTGCTCAGCGCCTCGTCCGGGGTCGAGACGGCGCGCGCGAACGAGATCAGCCGGTCGGGACCGCAAGCCTCGCGCAGGATCTCGAGCACGCGGGCAAAGCCCTCGGGCCGGGCCTTGGAGCGCGGATTGTAGAAGGCCATGGCGAAATCGGCCTCGGCCGCCAGCCGCAGGCGCTTTTCGATCAGCGCCCAGGGCTTGAGGTTGTCCGAAAGGTTGATGGCGCAGAAATCATGGCCCAGAGGCGCGCCCAGCCGGGCGCTTGCGGCCAGCATGGCGGTGATGCCGGGCAGGATGCGGATGTCGGGGGTATTCTCGCACCCCTCCAGCGCCTCGAAGAGCGCCGAGGCCATGGCAAAGACCCCCGGATCGCCCGAAGAGACCACCACGACCCGCCGCCCCCGCGCCGCCAGGTCCAGCGCAAGGCGCGCGCGCTCCAACTCGACGCGGTTGTCCGAGGGGTGCAGCGCCAGCCCCGGACGCGGTGCGACGCGGGCGACATAGGGGATGTAGCCGACGACATCGGTGGCCTCGGCCAGCGCCGCCCTGACCTCGGGCGTGACCAGATCCTCCGCGCCCGGCCCCAGGCCGGCCACCGCGACCCAGCCGCTCATTCCGCGGCATCCGCGGCGGAATCGGACAGCGGGCGGCGGCCGTTGCCATGCACCAGCACGGTGGCGAAATACGGGCAGGCCTGCAGATCGGCCTGCGCGAGCGGCGTCACGCGCTGGTTCGGCATGGTGCCGCGCTCGACCAGCCAGGCGTCGGACATGCGCCCGGCGGTCGCCATCGCACGGGCGATCTTGGGCAGGTTGCGGCCGGTCTTCATCACCACCACCGCATCGGCGGCGCGGATGTGACGGGCAAGCTCGGCCTCGGGCAGGGTGCCCATCAGCACCGTCATGGCGTCGTCGCCCCAGGTCATCGGCTGGCCGATGGCGTTCCAGCAGCCGGTCATGCCGGGGATGCCGGGGATGATCTCGACCGGGACGATGCCTTGCAGCCGCGCATGCAGATGCATGAACGAGCCGTAGAACAGCGGGTCGCCTTCGCACAGCACCACCACGTCGCTGTCGGCGGCCAGCCGCGCCAGCCGCGCCGTCCAATCGTCGTAGAAGGCCGCAAGCAGCCGGTTGTATTCCGGGCTGTCGAAGGGGATCTCGGTGGTGACCGGATATTCCATCGCGTGTTCGACCACGTCCGGCGCCAGCATCTCGGCCACGATGCGGCGGGCCTGCCCGGCCCGGCCCTTCTTGCGGAAATAGGCGATCTGCCGCGCGCCGCGGATGGCGCGGTCGGCACGGACCGAAATCAGGTCGGGATCGCCGGGGCCGAGGCCCGCGCAGATGATCTTTCCGGTTTGGGGGGCCATGGCTATTCCTTTCGGCTGGCGAGCGCGTTGACGGCGGCCACGGTGATGGCCGAGCCGCCCAGCCGCCCGCGCACGATCAGCGCCGGCGCGGGCAGGTCGTCCATCAGCGCCGCCTTGGATTCCGCCGCGCCGACGAAGCCCACCGGGCAGCCGATGATCGCGGCCGGGCGCGGGCAGGCCGGGTCCCTGAGCATGTTCAGCAGGTGAAAGAGCGCGGTGGGCGCATTGCCGATGGCGACCACGGCGCCCTCCAGATCGTCGCGCCACAGCTCCAGCGCTGCGGCGCTGCGCGTGTTGCCCATCTGTGCGGCGAGGTCGGGCACGCGCGGGTCGTTCAGCGTGCAGATGACGCGGTTCGCGGCGGGCAGGCGGGCGCGGGTGACGCCCTCGCTGACCATGCGGGCGTCGCAAAGGATCGGCGCGCCGTCCTCGAGCGCCTTGCGTGCCGCCACGGCCATGCCGGCCGAGAAGGCTACGTCGCGCTCCAACCCCACCAGTCCGGCGGCATGGATCATGCGCACGACGACCGGCTCTTCCTCGGCGGCGAACCGGGCGAGGTCCGCTTCGGCCCGGATGGTGGCGAAGGACTGCGCATAGATCCGGGCGCCGTCGGTTTCGTATTGGTGCAGCATCGGGGTTTCCTGGGATTTCTGCGGCTATCTTGCAAGGGCGGGGTCAGAGCGGAATGCGGTCCGGCGCAAGCCCCGCCAGCGTGACGGGATCGCGCGTGCCGCCGTTTCGGATCAGGTCGAAGCGGCCGGGCGTGGTGGCGACCAGCGTCGCCGAGGCCGCGCCCCGATATGCGCAGCCCTTGGCGCAGCCGCTGACATGCAGGCTTTGGCCGGGTGCGAGGCGCGGCGCCAGGCTGCGGGCCAGCGCGCGGACATCGGCCCACGCCTGTGGGCAGCCGGGGGCGCCGGTGCAGGCATGGATCCGCAAGAGCGGGTCGTCGGGCTTGAGAATGGCGCCGTCGATGCGGGGGCGGGCCGCACCCTCGATCAGCAGCGCGCGCCATGGGGTCAGGCGTAGCGGGCCAAGTGCGGCCGCCCTGGCCAATTGGGCGGCGGTGATCTGGCCGAAGGCAAAGCCCAGCAGCCAGCCGTTCGGCGCCGGGCCGGGTCCGGGCGGATCGGCACAGGCGGCTTCGGTGGCGCCGTCGCATGGGTATTTGGAAAACGGAAAGGATGCCAGCGGCAGGGCGCCGTGGGGCAGGGCGGGAGCGCGGCGCAGGTAGTCGCGCATCCGCCCGCGCCCGTCCCGCACGCCGCCTTGCATGAACCAGCGTGCCAGATCGACGGCGCGAGCAGCGGCCTCGTGCGTGTCCTTGGCCGCCAGCGCCCAGTCGCCGCCATCCGGCACGATCAGCCATTCTTGGCCCTGCGGGCGCAGCCTGATGTCCGAGGGCGTCTGCGCCAGCACCGGCGGGTCGGTATCGACGGCAAAACCGAACTTGCCGGGCACCTGCGGCGCCTCCGGCTCGGTCATCGCCCGGGCGATGGCCTCGGCCAGTTGCCAGGCCGCGCTGCCCACGGGGGCAAAGGGCGACAGGATCACGTTGCGCCGCGCCTCGGCCCAGGCGTCGCGGTCGATCAGGCCGAGCCTGGCCAGAATCGCAACGCTTGCCGCATGGCCGGCGGGGGTCAGTCCGCGCAACTGCAGGTTGGCGCGGCTGGTCAGGTCCATCAGCCCGTTGCCATGGCTCCAGGAGAGGTCCGCTATGGCCTGCGCCTGATCGGGCATCAGCCTGCCGTTCCGGGCCCGGATGCGCAGGACCAGCCCGTCGCCCGAGGCCATCGGTCGCAATGCGCCGGGACACCAGCCCTTGACCTCGTAGCTCATGGCGCCGCCTCGGCCAGCACCGAGTTGCGCCGCGTGGCCCAGAGACCCGATTCCAGCAGCTGCGCGAACATGGCGCGCATGGCGGCGAGTGCCTGCGGATTCTCGCGTTCCATGAAGGCCACGACCTCGGGCCGGCCCAGCGTCGCGTCGTGATAGAGATCGAACAGGTGACCGGGCACCACGCCCGCCAGATTGGCGAATGCGGCCATGTGATCGAGCGTCGCCGCGATCTCGGCCGCGCCGCGGAAGCCGTGCCGCATCATGCCGTCGGCCCAGGCCGGATTGGCGGCGCGGGCGCGGGTGACGCGGGCGATTTCCTCGGTCACGCTACGGGCGCGGGGCTGGTCGGGCCGGGTCGCGTCCAGGTGGTAAAGCGCGGGTGCGGCTGCGCCGATCCGCGCCATGGCGGCGGCGAAGCCCGCCTCGTGCGCGGCATAGTCGCCGGCCAGCAGCAGGTCTGATTCCGGCAGGTCCTGCGCATGGACGAAGGCATCGGCCCCGGCCAGGCGGTCGCGGATCGCCTGCGGCTGATGGCTGATCCGGCCATCGGCGCCGATGGCGTGGGACGAGGCGGCAAGCCATGCCTCGCCCGCCGCCTGCCGCGCCGCATCCGTGAAGGTCTCGGCCAGTTCGGCGATGCCAAGGCCGTAGAGGCCGGGCTTGGGGCCGAAGACGCGAGGGGCGCGGCTGCGATAGGGGTTGTCCCCGGGCGCCTCGTCGCGG
This sequence comes from Paracoccus sp. SSJ, assembly GCF_030234105.1. Classification (NCBI taxonomy): domain Bacteria; kingdom Pseudomonadati; phylum Pseudomonadota; class Alphaproteobacteria; order Rhodobacterales; family Paracoccaceae; genus Paracoccus; species Paracoccus sp. SSJ. The sequence goes on from NZ_JASSPE010000011.1 coordinate 78,372, forward strand.
GCGGCCAGCGCCTCGGCACCAGTTTCGAAGAGTTGCGCGAGGCCGGGGAAGATGTCGCGAAAGAGCCCCGAGACCCTCAGCGTCACGTCGATCCGTGGTCGGCCCAGTTCGGCCAAAGGCAGGATCTCGATGCCCGCGACGCGGCCCGAGGCGGCATCCCAGCGCGGGCTGAGACCGGCCAGATGCAGCGCCATGGCGAATTCCTCGCCTGCCGTGCGCATGGTGGCGCTGCCCCACAGGTCCACGACCAGCCCCTTGGGCCAGTCGCCATGGTCCTGCAAGTGGCGGCGCAACAGTTCCTCGGCCAGCTTCACCCCTTGCGCGTGGGCGGCGCGCGAGGGCACGGCGCGCGGATCGACGGCAAAGAGGTTGCGCCCGGTCGGCAGCACGTCCTGCCGCCCGCGCGCCGGCGAGCCCGAGGGGCCGGGCGCCACCCGCTTGCCGGCGAGCGCACCGGCCAGCCCGTCGCGTTCGGCCTTGCCGCAGGGGCCGGTGCCATAGACGTGCAGCCCATCGCCGAAGCGGCTGTCCTTGAGATCGCAAAGGAAACGGTCGATCAGCGGGATCGCCTCGGCCGGTGCCGCGTCGGGGGGCAGGCCAAGATCGGCCTCGACCCCGGCGGCGCGGGCCTCGTCGCGGATGGCGAGGATCAGCCGGTCGCGGCGACGGGGGTCCAGCCCGTCGGCGGTGGAATATTCGTCCAGCAGCCGTTCCAGATGCGTCAGGTTTTCGGGGACGCCCGAGTCCACGAGCGGCGGCGGCAGGTGGCCCAGCGTCACGGCCGAAAGCCGGCGCTTGGCCTGCGCGGCCTCGCCGGGATCGTTGACGATGAAGGGATAGATCACCGGCAGGTCGTCCAGCAGCGCCTCGGGCCAGCATTCCCCGGACAGGGCTACGGATTTCCCCGGCAGCCATTCCAGCGTGCCATGCGCGCCCATGTGGATCATGGCGTCCGCCTGGGTCCGCAGCCAGAGGTAGAACGCGACATATTCGTGGCGCGGGGTGCGCGTCAGGTCGTGGTAATCGTCGGCGCGGGTCTTTGCCTCGCCGCGTTCGGGTTGCAGGGCGATCAGGTCGGCGCCGTGGCGGATGGCGGCGAAGCGGAAGCCGTCGGGCGGCGGTTCGCCCCATGCCGCGCGCAGGTCGTCTTGCAGGCGTTGGGGCAGGCGGGTCAGCGCCTCGCGGTAGTCCGAGAGCGGCCAGTGGATTCGCTCGACCGTCAGTCGGCGGCCCAAGTCGTCATGCGGGATGCCAAGGATTGCGCCGCATGATGCCAACGCGTCCAGCCCCACCGCATGGGCCAGTTGATGCGCCTTGCCGGGATAGGTGGAGAGCACGACGGCGCGTCGCGACGCTTGCCGCAGCCGGTGCCATGCCTTGATCCGCGCCACCGCCGCGTTGATGCGGCCCATGTCCGGGGCGTGGATCAGGCGCGAGAACTCCAGCGCCGGGTCGCGGACCTGCGGTTGCTTGAAGCTGACGGCGCCCAGGAAGATGCGGCCATCGACCTCGGGCAGCACGACATGCATGGCCAGGTCGGCGGCGGAAAGCCCCCGGTCCTCGGCTGCCCACAGGGCGCGGGGCGCGGTGGACAGCGCCACCTGGAACACGGGGCAATCCGTGCCGTCGAAGGGCGTGGCGCCCGCATCGTCGCGCGCGGAAAAGGCGGTCAGGTTCACCACCGCCGCAAGGCCGGACAGATGCGGCGCCAGCCAAGCGGCAAAGCCCGGTGCCTTGAGCGAGGGCGCGAACACCCCGGTCGCGGCAAAGCCCGCCCCGCGCAGGGCCCGGATCATCGCATCCACCGGCGCAAGGTCGGCCGCGGTCAGGTAGCTGCGATAGAAGCTGACCAGCACCGGGGCCTCGCCCGGCGTGGGGCCTGCGGTCACGCCTGCGTCGGGATCGTAGAAACCCCATTGCGGGATCGCGGCCTCGCCATGGACCGGGGCGGCGGGCAGTCCTGCCGCCTGCGCCAGTTCCGCCAGTGCCATCTGCGCCGCGACCGCGCCGCCTTCGTCGCAAAGCGCCGCCAGCCGGCGCAGCACCGGCACCGGCAAGGTCGAGAAACGGTCCAGCGTCGGATCGGGCCGACCGTCCGCCGGCAGGAAGGCCAGTGCGATGCCCCGCCTGCGCGCCAGATCCTGCAGGCTGGCTGTGCCGTAAGGCCAATAGGGCTCGCCGCCGATCAGCCGGACCAGCACGGCGCGGGCGCCGGAAAGCGTGGCCTCGCAATATTGATCGACGGAAACCGGATGCCGCAGCGCCGAGAGGTTGCACAGCCGCAGCGCGGGCAGGCCCTCGCCAGCCCTGTGCCAGCCTGCCGCGAAAGCGCCCAGGTCGCTGTCCGAATAGGACAGCACGACCAGGTCGGCGGGGCTTTGGCCGGGGTCGGTCGGGACCTCGGTTTCCTCAAGCCCACGGCTTTCGCGAAAGACGACATGCATGGCTTACGCGGCCAGGACCGCCCGGATCGCGGCCTCGTCGATGTCGTCATGCTCGGCGATCACCACGAGGCGCGAGGCGCGGGGGCCGTCGCCCCAGGGCCGGTCGTATTGATGGCGCACCCGTTCGCCCACCGCCTGCACCAACAGGCGCATGGGCTTGCCGGCGACGGCGACATGGCCCTTGACGCGCAGGATGTTCTGCTCGCGCGCCAGCCGCTCGATGCGGGCGGCAAGGTCGCTGGGATCGGCGATCTCGGCCAGTTCGATCACCACCGAGTCGAAATCGTCATGCTCGTGATCGTCGGCGCCGTCGTGATGGCTGGGGCGGGCGGCAAGGTCGTCCTCGGCCGCCGCACCCAGGCCCAGGATCACGCGCGGGTCGATCACCCCATCGGTCAGCGGCAGGATCGGCAGCTTGCGCGGGGCCTCGGCCTCGATCACCGCGCGGGCGGCGGCCAGCCCGTTCTCGCCGGCCAGGTCGGCCTTGGACAGCAGCACGATGTCGGCGCAGGCGATCTGGTCCTCGAAGACCTCGGAAAGCGGCGTCTCGTGGTCCAGGCTGGGATCAGTTGCGCGCTGCGCCTCGACGGCGGCCTCGTCGGGGGCGAAGCGGCCGGCGGCCACGGCCTCGGCATCGGCCAGCGCGATCACCCCGTCAACGGTGATGCGCGAGCGGATCGCCGGCCAGTCGAAGGCCTTCAGCAGCGGCTTGGGCAGCGCAAGGCCCGAGGTCTCGATCAGGATGTGATCGGGCTTGACGGGCATCGCCATCAGCCGCTCCAGCGTCGGGATGAAATCGTCGGCGACGGTGCAGCAGATGCAGCCGTTCGACAGCTCCATGATGTTCTCGGCCGGGCAGTTCTCGTCGGCGCAGGATTTCAGGATCTCGCCATCGACGCCCATGGTCCCGAATTCATTGACCAGCACCGCCAGCCGCTTGCCCTGCGGCTGCGACATCAGGTGACGGATCAGCGTGGTCTTGCCGGCGCCGAGAAAGCCGGTGATGACGGTCACGGGGGTCTTGGTCAGGTCGCTCATCTCTCATCCAATCGGGGGAATGCGCGCGAGGCTGCGCTTGCGGAAAATCGTGACGCGCTCGCGCCAGGGCACGATGCCGTCGGGGGCCTGGGCGTAAGCCGCGGCGCCGGCCAGGATCTCGGGGGCGTCCCCGGCCTCCATCCGGCCATAGACATAGGTCCAGCGGCCCGGCGCCGACAGCGCGATGGCGGCGCCGTTGGCGCAGGCGGACAGGCATTCGACCGGGACGATGCGCACGCCCTCGGGTGGGCCTTCGGCGGTCAGTGCGTCGTGCAGCCGCGCGCCGGGCACGGGCTCGCCCTCGGGGACGGGCTGGCCGGCGCGGCAGGTGATGCAGACATGCAGCGTGACTGTCATGCGCCCTTCATCCGTTATGGCGGCAGGGCGCAGGGGCGCAAATGCCCCAAGCCCCAGCGGGAACACCCCGTCCGCCGGTCAATTCTTCTGCACCGGCAGGTCTCCCGGCTTGCGGATTCGGGCCTGGGCCCACGGCCGCCCCGCCTTCCCGGCTTTCGCCAGTGGCAGAGGGGCGACCTTTCCGGTCACGGTCGCGGGGGCGGCTGCTTTCAGGCGGTTGCCTGTCGCATTCCCTCTTAGCCTGTCATAGGACAGGAACCAGCGCCCCATGTCTGTGCGCGCCCGGTCCCGACTTGTCAAGCGAAGGAGTGCCCGATGCAGGCCGACGACAACACCCGCCACGCCGAGAAGATGGCCCGGATCAAGGCCGCCCGCGACAGGATGATGCAGGAAAAGCAGGGCGAAAAGGGCCTGGTCATCGTCCATACCGGCAAGGGCAAGGGCAAGTCCTCGTCGGGCTTCGGCATGATCCTGCGCTGCATCGCCCATGGCATGCCCTGCGCGGTGGTCCAGTTCATCAAGGGCGCGTGGGATACCGGCGAGCGGCGGTTGCTGACCACGCATTTCGGCGAGTTGTGCCAGTTTCATGCCATGGGCGAGGGCTTTACATGGGAAACCCAGGATCGCGAGCGCGACATCGCCGCCGCCCGCGCCGGCTGGGAAAAGGCCAAGGAGCTGATCCGCGATCCCTCGATCCGCATGGTGCTGCTGGACGAGATCAACATCGCACTGCGCTATGACTACCTGGACCTGGACGAGGTGCTGGCCTTCCTGCGCGACGAAAAGCCGCCGATGACCCATGTCGTGCTGACCGGGCGCAACGCCAAGCCGGAACTTATCGCGCTGGCCGATCTTGTGACCGAGATGGAGCAGGTCAAGCACCCGTTCCGCGACGGGATCAAGGCCCAGCCGGGCGTGGAGTTCTAGGAGCATGGAGAAATCGCAGGACAAGCCGAAGCTGCTTTCGGGCGGCAATCCGCAGATCCCCAAGGGCTATGGCGAGGCGCCGGTCCGCGCCTATATCGCCGCCATGCCGGGCTGGAAGCAGGGGATCGGCCGGAAACTGGACGAGATCATCACCCGCGCCGTGCCGGGGGTGAAGAAGGCGGTGAAATGGAACTCGCCCCTTTACGGGGTCGAGGAGGGGCACTGGTTCCTCAGCTTCCATTGCATGACGAAATACATCAAGGTCGGCTTCTTTCGCGGCACGCAGCTTGAACCGATGCCGCGGGTCGCCTCGAAGCAGCCGGAGGTGCGCTACCTGCATATCCCCGAGGGACCGTTCGACGAGAAACAATTCGCCGACTGGGTCAGGCAGGCCAGCCGCCTGCCGGGCGAGAAGATGTAGCGCTCAGCGCCGCTGCCAGTCCCGCGCGATGTTTTCCTGCCAGCCGGTGCGGTGCAGCAGCGGCGTGTCGTCGGCGAACTCGGGCCAGCCGAGGCAGATGAGTGCCGAGAATTCCCAGTCCTGCGGCGCTTGCAGCAGCGCCGTGATCCGCGCGGGGTCGAGGATCGAGACCATGCCAAGGCCCAGGTTGCGCACCCGCGCCGCCAGCCACAGCGCATGGATCGCCATGGCCGTCGACTGCCGCAGGGTCTGCGGCATGGTGGCGCGGCCCAGGCCGTGGCCCTCGGACGGGTCGATCTGGGTAAAGACGGCCAGCCAGACAGGTGCATGGTCCAGGCCGGCGAGCTTCAGCGCATCGTATTCCTGCCGCTGCCGGCCCTGGTAGCGGCCTGCGGCCTGGGCATTGCAGCGCAGGAAATCGGCGCGGATCTTGGCCCGCAGGGCCGGACTTTCGACCCGGATCACCTGCCAGGGCCGGGCATTGCCGACCGAGGGCGACAGTTCCATCGCCGCGTGCAATTCGTCCAGCAGCGGCTCGGGGATCGGGTCGTCGCGGAAATGCCGCACGTCGCGGCGCCATCGCAGGATGCGCTCCAGTGCGGCCCGGTCCTCAGCGCCGAACTCCATTACGGCGCCGCGCAGATGGCGCTGTCGGGCAGGCCCTCGGCCCCGGCGCGGATGCCGATGGGGCGGTCGGGCACGGTCAGCTCGACGGCGAGCGGATGGCCGGCGACGGTCAGCGGGCGGTGGTCGTTCGAGTTCAATTCGACCCGCAGCCGGTCGCCGGGCACGAGCATGTCGAGGTGATGGGCCGGGCCGTAAAGCCGGGCGATCTTTGTGCCGTTGCGATAGAGATGCGCATGGCCCTCGCCGCTGCGATCGGCCAGCCCGGCATGTTCGGGGGCAAAGCAGAAGCCCTGCGCTTCGACGAACAGGTTCCAGCCTGCGGTGCTGTCGGGCTCCAGCCGGGCCGAGGCGGTGGCGCTGCCGGCGGGCAGGTCGATGGGAGGGCCGTGGTCATGCGCCGCGGCCTGCACGCCATGGCCATGCGCGCCATGATCGTGGCCGTCCAGCGTGATGCCGTTGGCGGCGGCGATGACAAAGCCCATGCCGCCGCCGAAGATCAGGCCGATCAGCAGCATCGGGATCGAGCGATCCATGTCTTTTCCCCGTTTCATGGAAAGGCCGGGCGCGGAATGCACGCCCGGCCGTAAGGGTTGCGGCCCGGATCAGGCGGCTTGCGGAACCGGCGCGCTTTGGCTTTCGCGCTGCCAGAACCAGCCGGCCAGCAGGCCCAGAAGCACCCAGGCCATGGCGCCGGCACCCAGCGCGCGGCCGGCGAACTCGGCCGAAAGCTCGGGCGGGACCGGGCCGGCATAGCTGTCGGGCTGCGGCGCGCCGATCACATGCGGCGCCAGGATCAGCACGACCGCCACGCCCCAGGCCGCCCAGCCCTTGCCAAAGGCGATCAGCCACAGCGCAAGCCCAGTGGCCAGCGCCGTGCCCAGCCACCAGATGGCGCGGACCTGCACATCGGCGGCGGCGACGCCCGGCACCTCGGGGGCAAGACCGAAGGCGGGGGCAAGCTGCATGGTCAGGTAGCCCGCAAGCCCCCAAAGCAGCCCCTGCCGCGCGGTGACCGCATTGCCCTGCGATTCGGAAACCGCCATCAGCGCCACCAGCATCAGCCCGTAGCCGGCATAGACCATCATGGTGAACAGGACCGAAAGCATGTTGCGGGTCCATTCGAACGGTCCCGGATCCTGATGCGCGCTGACGGTTTCGGCACCGAAATGCGCCAGTTGGCCGGATTCGTACAGCTCGGCATGCAGCAGCACGGGCTGCACGAACCAAAGCTGCAACAGGGCGGCAATCAGCCCCGTTACAGCGCCAGCGATCAATCCGCTGGTCAGAATGCGCGAGAACATGTCAGTGACAGGGGAAGCCGGTCGCGTGACGCACGTCATGGGCGGCGTCATGCAGGGTCTCGGCCTGCACCAGCCCGGACATGAAGATCAGCCCGAAGCCGATGGCGAATGCGCCCACGGCAGGAAACAGCACCGAGGCGCGGCTGGCGCCGGCGGCGGTCATGGGTTTTGCGGTCATCTGCGACCCTTTCCTTTGGTCGTCCAACCCGACGACATTGCGGTTTCACGCATCGGCAGGTCTCCTGGCTCGCGGGTCACGGCTGACGCCCGCCTTCCCGGCCGGATGGCCAGTGGCACGATGGGCGTCCGCTCTCCGCCTACAGTCGCGGGGGCGGCTGCGGATTTGGTCCCCAAGACGCCGGAGACGGCACCGCATTCCCTTTTGGCCCCGAAAGGGGCACCGATACACGCATATGTTACCCGCGATGTCGTGCGGGCAGCAAGCGGAATCGGGGGGGCGGAGACCTAGGGGGCGGGCGGCCAGTCCAGGTCGACCCAGACCAGCCGATGCGCCGAAGCCGCCAGCGCTGCCTCGGCCAGCGGTCCGTCGGCCGGCCAGAGCACGCCCGAGCCCAGCACCTTCAGCCCCTTGGCCGACAGGACGTAATCGACGCGCAGGTTGCCCGGCGGCTTGTCGTCCGGCCAGTCGCCGGTATCCAGCGCCGGATCGCCCTTGTGGCCGTCGTTGACGCCGCCCCTTGCCGCCGCGCCGCCGGGGCTGCGGGGCAGGGGGTCTGTGACATGCGCCATGATCCGGGCCAGCGCCTCGGGCCGGCCCTCGCTGTCCATGGGATCGAGGTTCAGGTTGCCGGCCAGCACGAAGGGGCCGTCGGGCAGGTGATGCAGCCAGAAGGCCAGTTCGTCATGGTTGCGCCGGCCGTTCAGGTCCTCGGGCCCGTCGAAGACCGGCGGCGTCGCGGACATGCCCAGCAGATGCAGCGGCCGATCCGCGACCGTGACCACCGCGTCCCAATGCGCGGTCGAGGACAGGCGGCGGATCGCCACGACATCCTCGGGCAGTGGCGGCATCAGGTGGCCGGGCAGGTCGCGCCACAGGAAATCCGTGTGATCCGTCACCGGCCCGATGGGGTGGCGCGACAGGATCGCCATGCCGCCTTGGCCCGAGAATGTGCCGAAGCCCTGCGCATCGTCGGCCGTGCCCAGCCGCCCGTCGGCGTTCAGGTCCAGCCCGGTCGCCATGCCGGAATTGGGCCGGGCGGCGAAACGGTGCGGATAGTCCAGCCCGGCCTCGGCCAGCCTTGCGGCAAAGGCGTCCAGCGCGCGACCCTCGTAATCCCAGTCGAATTTGGTCAGCAGCAGGATGTCGGGCCGGGTCTCGGCGACGACCCGGATCGCCGCCTCGATCTGCGCATCCTTGCGGCCGAGGTCGCGCAACAAAAGCCCCGGCCCGTCGCGCGACAGGTCGGGGCTGTAGGTGGCGATCCGCAGGGGATCGGCATGGGCGGCAAGGCCAAGGGCGGCAAGCAGCGCCGCCCCGGCAAGCGCCCTTACACCCAAGGCCGGCTCTGGGCCATCTGCGCCTCATAGGTGTCGATGGCGCCTGCCTTCTCCATGGTCAGGCCGATATCGTCCAGCCCGTTCAGCAGGCAGTGGCGGCGGAACGGGTCCAGCTCGAAGGGGAAGCTCTGCCCGTCCGAGGTGGTCACGGTCAGGTTTTCCAGATCGACGGTCATGCGGGCGTTGGCGCCCTTCTTCGCGTCCTCCATCAGCAGGTCCACGACCTCTTGCGGCATGACGATGGGCAGGATGCCGTTCTTGAAGCAGTTGTTGTAGAAGATGTCGGCGAAACTGGTGGAGATCACGCAGCGGATGCCGAAATCCAGCAGGGCCCAGGGCGCGTGCTCGCGCGACGAACCACAGCCGAAATTGTCGCCGGCGACGATAATCTGCGATTCCCGGTAGGCCGGCTGGTTCAGCACGAAATCGGGGATCTCGGAGCCGTCGGGATTGTAGCGCATCTCGTCGAACAGGTTCTTGCCCAGACCCGAGCGATGGATCGTCTTCAGGAACTGTTTCGGGATGATCATGTCGGTGTCGATGTTGACCAGCGGCATGGGTGCCGCGATTCCGGTCAGTGTGGTGAACTTGTCCATGTCTTGATCCTCGCAGAATTGACTTGGCGCGCGCGCGCCCGTTAACCGAGACCCGAGCGGCGCCTTGCGCCATGGCCATGCGGGTCTTGCTGATGCTTTTCGGGTTTTCGAGCTTCGCCGCCCTGCGCGCCTGCATCGCGCGCGACTGGACGCCGCAGATCGGCGACCCCGAGATCACCGGCTGGCTGACGGTGCTCTCGTATCTTGTCTGCCTGTTCCTGGCGGTAAAGGTGCTGCACTGCCGTCCGGCCGGCGCGGCGCGCGGACTGTGGCTGGCGATCGCCGGGCTGATGGCCTTTCTGGCGCTGAACAAGCAACTGGACCTGCAAACCGCGCTGATCGTCACCGGGCGCTGCATGGCCCGGGCGCAAGGCTGGTATGACAAGCGTCAGCTGGTGCAACTGGCCTTCATCGCCGGGATGGTGCTGGGCATGGTGATCGTGCTGTCCTGGACGACGAAGGCCCTGCGCGGGCACAGGCGCCGCAACGGCCTTGCCCTGCTGGGGCTGGTCGTGCTTTGCGGTTTCGTGCTGGTGCGCGCGGTGAGTTTTCATCATGTGGACAGGCTCATCAACGCCGAATTCGCGAACATCAAGTACAACTTCTGGTTCGAGAATGCCGGGCTGCTGCTGATCGCGATCAACGCCTTGCTGCTGCTGCGGCGGCGGGGCCGCTGAGGACCCCGCCCCAAGCATCAGACGGTTTCCGCCAGCAACTCGCGCACGTCGGTCAGGTGGCCCTTGATGCCCGCAGCCGCCGCCATCACCGGCGACATCAGATGCGTGCGGCCGCCACGGCCCATCCGCCCCTCGAAATTGCGGTTCGAGGTCGCGGCGCAGCGTTCGCCCGGTGCCAGCTGGTCGGGGTTCATGCCCAGGCACATCGAGCAGCCGGCCAGGCGCCATTCGAAGCCCGCGTCGATGAAGATCTTGTCCAGACCCTCTTCCTCGGCCTGCATGCGCACGAGGCCCGAGCCGGGCACGACCATGCCGCGCACGCCCGGCGCCAGCTTATGGCCCTTGAGGATCCCGGCAGCGGCGCGCAGGTCCTCGATCCGGCCGTTGGTGCAGGACCCGATGAAGACCGCGTCGATCCTGATCTCGTTCAGCGGCGTGCCGGGCTTCAGGCCCATGTAGTCCAGGCTGCGGCGCGCGGCCTCGACCTTGCCGCCCTCGAAATCCTCGGGGGCGGGAACCTTGCCGGTGATCGGCAGCACGTCCTCGGGCGAGGTGCCCCAGGTCACCACCGGGGCGATATCCTCGCCGCGGATGGTGACGACCTTGTCCCAATGCGCGCCCTCGTCGCTGAACAGCGTCTTCCACCAGGCCAGCGCGGCCTCCCATGCGGCGCCCTTCGGGGCGTGGGGGCGGCCCTTGACGTATTCGAAGGTCTTTTCGTCGGGGGCGATCAGGCCGGCGCGGGCGCCGCCCTCGATCGCCATGTTGCAGACGGTCATGCGGCCTTCCATCGACAGGTCGCGGATCGCCTCGCCGCAATATTCGATGACATAGCCGGTGCCGCCGGCGGTGCCGGTCGCGCCGATCACCGACAGGGTGATGTCCTTGGCGGTCACGCCCGGGCGCAGCTTGCCGGTGATCTCGACCTTCATGTTCCTGGACTTCTTCTGGATCAGCGTCTGGGTGGCCAGGACGTGTTCCACTTCCGAGGTGCCGATGCCGTGCGCCAATGCGCCGAAGGCGCCATGCGTCGCGGTATGGCTGTCGCCGCAGACCACGGTCATGCCGGGCAGGGTCCAGCCCTGTTCGGGGCCGACGATATGCACGATGCCCTGCCGGATGTCCGACATCGGATAGTAGTTCAGCCCGAATTCGCGGGCGTTCTTGTCCAGTTCGGCGACCTGGATGCGGCCCTCGGGGTTCTCGATGCCGTTCACGCGGTCGGGCGTGGTCGGCACGTTGTGGTCCGGCACCGCGATGGTCTGGTCGGGACGGCGCACCTTGCGCCCGGCCATGCGCAGCCCCTCGAATGCCTGGGGCGAAGTCACCTCATGCACCAGGTGCCGGTCGATATAGAGGATGCAGGTGTCGTCGTCGGAACGCTCGACCACATGGGCGTCGAAGATCTTGTCGTAGAGGGTGCGGGGCGCGCCCGCGTTCGTGTTGCCGGTCATGGCTGTCTCTTTTCTGGAAGACTAGCTGGGAAAGGGCGGAGGGGGCGCCGCAACATGCGGCAGGGCGCGCGCAGGCGCCCGTTCCCGTCAAAGTCGGGCGGTGACGGACAGGCTTTCGCCGTAGAACCGGCCGGGCAGGCGGGCGCGGTCATGAATGTCGAAATAGACGAATCCTCGCATGCCAGCAGTAATAGGTCGATTTCACGTCATATTCAATATCGTCACACGGCTCTGTTAATTCCAAGTTGAGAAATGGTCCCTATTTTCTGTGCAAGGGACAGGAAAGGGACCGATCATGCTGATTCGCATCATCCTGCGGGCCATCCCGCTGATCTGCGTGGCCGTTTTCGCGCTGGCGGTGCATGTGGCCGACACGCCGCTCAAGCAGGCGCGGCAGATGGCGGGCGTCGAAAGCCGGCATCTGGCCTGGGCCGAAGGGCAGGTCAGATGCGCCGATCCCTGGGGAAATCTGCCGGTTTCCGCCTGTCCGGCGGGGGGTGCGGCCAGAAATCCGCTGCGCCTGCATTGAGCGGGCGCGATTCCGTGCTACATTGATAAGGCCCCTGCGCCGGGGGAGATCGGCGTGATGACCGGAGGATGAACCCTGTCCAATACCGTCTCGCCGGCCTCTGCGCCGGCTGCGACCACCGCGGAATCCGGGCTGACGAGCGATCAGCTACTGGACCGCATTCTTGCCTCTCTTGACGACGACAAGGCCGAAGATGTCGTGACCATCGACCTGCGCGGCCGCTCGGCCATGGCCGATCACATGGTGATCGCCTCGGGCCGGAACGCGCGCCAGGTGGCCTCGATCGCCGAAAAGCTGGTCGAGCGCCTGAAGGAGCAGACCGGCCGCTCGGCCCGGATCGAGGGCAAGGAAACCGGCGATTGGGTGCTGATCGACACCGACGACGTGATCGTCCATGTCTTCCGCCCCGAGGTCCGCGAGTTCTATCAGCTGGAAAAGATGTGGATGCCCGCCGACGCGCTGCGTTCGGCCGCGCTTGACCGGCTGCGCGCCGAACATGCGGCCGACCAGCCCGGCTCGCCCCGCAACTGATCCATGCGCATGGTCATTGCCGCGGTCGGGCGGCTGCGGCAGGGCCCCGAGGCGAAGCTGATCGCCGATTATCTGGACCGCCACGCCAAGGCGGGCCGCGCCTTGGGCCTGCCGCCCGTGACGCTGGCCGAGGTCGAGGACAAGCGTGGCGGCGGCATGGTGGCCGAGGCGGCGCTGCTGGCCAGGGCTATTCCCCAGGGCGCCGCGCTGGTGGTGCTGGACGAGCGCGGCCAGATGCTCAGCTCACCCGAATTCGCGGCCCGGATCGCCGGCTGGCGCGATCAGGCGCGGGATGTCGCCTTCGTGATCGGCGGCGCGGACGGCATCGACCCCGGCCTGCGCGACGGGGCCGATCTGGCGATCAGCTTCGGCCGCATGGTCTGGCCGCATATGCTGGTCCGGGTCATGCTGGCCGAACAGATCTATCGCGCCACCACCATCCTGGCCGGCAACCCCTATCATCGGGAATGACAAGCCATTAAATTTATTAAAATTTTAAGGAAAAATCCGGCGCGGGAGCGGTGAAATCCGCCCGGCATCCGCTATGATGGGCGCATCCAGATCGCGAGTCGCCGGGTGCGCCATGATTCCAGTCGTTCACCATATCCATAGCCGGACCGGCCCCGCGGCCACCCATGCGGCACAAGAGGTCGAGGTCGTCGGTCCCACCCTTGCCCGCGCCCGGCCCGAGGTGCCTCCGGTCGGGCAGGCAGACGCGGTCGACAAGGACATGCAGCTTGGCCGCGAGGGCGTCGACCATTCGCGGCGGGCAGAATCTCCCCCAACGCCGGAGCGGGAGGGCATGCCGGGAACGGCCAGCAACCCCGATGGTCCGCAGGATCGCGCCGTGTTTCGCGCCCGGGTGATCAGGTTCCTTACCGCGATCTATGGCGAGGACGAAGCGTTCCAGCGCGCGCTGAAGCTGGGAACCATCGTGATTCAAGCGGTCGAGGACCAGCCCGAACCCGAGATGCGGCCCGAGCTGTCATATGCAACCTATCGCTACGGCGCCGCCCAGGCGCAGCAGGCCATGGCGGCGACGGATCGGCAGGGCGGTGACCAGTCCTCGAATATCGTCGCGGGCGATTTCATCGCCTGGTGGCCGAAATGACCCGGTCAAATATGTGCTCGGCGCCGATGACAGGGTTGCCGGGGCCGATGGAACGCCCTTGGCCAGCCTGCCCGGCCGTGGCCGGGGTTCCGAAAAGGCGATGGCCGGAAAAAGCATCCGCAAAACACCGCCGCGCATGGGCAGAGCGGGGAATGGCTGGGGCCGGAGCTTCGTCCAGAGCCGCCTCGCCCCGCTCACCAGAACGGCGCCTGCCCCGCTCAGGGGCAGGGTACGACCCAATTATCGATGATCTCGACCGCCTCGTCGGCGCTTTCGACGAAGCTGATCAGCTCCAGATCTTCGGGGCTGATCGTGCCGGCCTCGGCCAGCGCCTCCCAGTTGATGACCTTGTGCCAGAATTCCGGCCCGAACAGGATGAAGGGGATGCGCCTCATGCGGCCGGTCTGGATCAGGGTCAGCGCCTCGAACATCTCGTCCATGGTGCCGAAGCCGCCCGGAAAGACCGTAACCGCCTTGGCCCGCATCAGGAAATGCATCTTGCGAATGGCGAAATAGTGGAAATTGAAGCACAGGTCCGGCGTCACATAGGCGTTCGGCGTCTGTTCATGCGGCAGCACGATGGACAGGCCGATCGAGGCGCCCCCGGCTTCGTGCGCGCCCAGGTTGCCGGCCTCCATCACCCCCGGACCGCCGCCGGTGCAGATCACGTCCTCGGCGCCATAGCTTTTCAGACTGCGTTCGGTCATCAGCCGGGCAAAGCGCCGGGCCTCGTCATAGTAATGCGACAGGGCGGCCAGCGCCGGCGTGCGCGCGCCCTCGCGCCGGTCGGGCGAGGGGATGCGGGCGCCGCCGAACATCACCACGGTCGAGCGGATGCCTCGCGCATCCATGATCATCTGCGGCTTCAGCAGTTCGAGCTGCAACCGCACCGGGCGCAGTTCCTCGCGCAGCAGGAATTCGGAATCGGTAAAGGCCAGCCGATAGGCCGGCGCGCGCGTCTGGGCCGTGTCGGGGATGGTCCGCGCCGCCTCCACGTCCTGATGGCTGTCGCGAAACGGGTGGCTGCGCTCGTCAAGTTCCGTCATCCGATCCTCTGGCAGAAACCGCCGCATTGCGCGGCCGCACCCCTCGGCTTATAGCCCTTGGGCAAGAGTTTCCACCCGAGAGAGGCCAGACCATGTCGAATGACGCCCTTGAAGCCGCCATCGAATCCGCCTGGGAGATCCGCGACCAGATCACCCCCGCCACCAGGGGCGAGGTGCGCGATGCCGTCGAGGCCACGCTGGAGGCGCTGGACAAGGGTGTGCTGCGCGTCGCCGAAAAGCGCGGCAGCGACTGGCATGTGAACCAATGGGCGAAAAAGGCCGTGCTGCTGGGCTTTCGCCTCAAGGACATGGAGGTCCACATGGGCGGGCCGCAAGGCGGCACCTGGTGGGACAAGGTGGACAGCAAGTTCGCCCATTGGGGCGAGGCGCAATGGCAGGCCGCCGGCTTTCGTGCCGTGCCGAACTGCGTCGTGCGCCGCTCGGCCTATATCGCCAAGGGCGTGGTGCTGATGCCCAGCTTCGTGAACCTGGGCGCCTATGTCGACGAGGGCACCATGGTTGATACCTGGGCCACCGTCGGCTCTTGCGCGCAGATCGGCAAGAACGTGCACCTGTCGGGCGGTGTCGGCATCGGCGGCGTGCTGGAGCCGATGCAGGCCGGCCCGACCATCATCGAGGACAATTGCTTCATCGGCGCCCGTTCCGAGGTGGTCGAGGGCTGCATCGTGCGCGAGGGCTCGGTCCTGGGCATGGGCGTCTTCATCGGAAAATCGACCAAGATCGTGGACCGCGAGACCGGCGAGGTCATGTATGGCGAGGTTCCGGCGGGTTCGGTGGTCGTCGCCGGCTCGATGCCCTCGAAGAACGGTGTGAACCTGTATTGTGCGGTGATCGTCAAGCGCGTCGATGCGCAGACCCGTTCCAAGACCTCGATCAACGAGCTTTTGCGCGACTGAACCGTTGCATGGCCGCATCAGCGCAGCTGGGCGTGATGCGGCCGTGAACCGAAGGCGCGTTTGCGCGTTCACCCCGCATGTCGTCTTGCAATCGGAGGGTTCACATGCAGGGTTTGGGTTGGCTGGCCGCGATCGTCGTCGGCGGGTTGGCGGGCTGGATCGCCAGCAGCATCATGAAGGCCGATACGGGGATTTTCCTCAATGTCATCCTCGGCATCGTCGGTGCGGTGGTCGGCAATGCGCTCCTGGGCCTCGTCGGGCTGAATGCGCAGGCGGGCAGTTGGCTGGCGCAGGGCGTGGCCGGGCTGATCGGCGCGGTGGTGCTGATCTGGCTTTACCGGGCAGTGGCAGGATAGCGAAGCCGGGGCGGGTTTTCCCGCCCCTTTTGCCGCCCGGCGGTTCAGGCGGTGAAATCCGCCTGGCGGGCGCCGGTAATGCGAATCAGATCGCTGGGCGCGATGGCAAAGACATGGTGCGGGGTGCCTGCCGCCGCCCAGACCGTGTCGAATTCCAGCAGGCGCGGGTCCAGCCAGGCCTCGATCGGGCGCAGATGCCCGACCGGCGCGACGCCGCCGATGGCAAAGCCAGTCTCGGCCCGGATCAGGTCCGCATCGGCCTTGCCTAACCGCTGCCCCGCCACCCCGGTCGCCTTGGCCGGATCGACGCGATTGCCGCCCGCGGTCAGGAACAGCACGACATGGCCGGATTCCTCGCCGCGAAAGATGATCGACTTGGCGATCTGGTCGACCGCGCAGCCGACCGCCGCCGCTGCGCCCTCGGCGGTGCGCGCGCTGTCGTCGGTCTCGCGGATCAGTGCGGCGAGGCCCGCGGCCTCCAGCGCCGATTGCACGCGGCGCAAGCTCTTGCTCATTGTCACCTCCGTCCGTTTCGGGCGATATGACGCCAAATCGCGGCGAAGGGAAAGCCATGCAACAGGTCTATACGCTTCTGGTCGAAGTCGGCCGCGCGGCCGATGACGGCCTGCCCCACGGCGCTACCGGCGCGGCGCTGGTCTGCTATGCCTCGGGCAAGGACGAGGAAGAGGCGGTGCGCGAAACCGTCGCCATCCTGAAGCAGGCCGGCCTTGCGCCCATCGAGGTCACCGGCCATGGCAGCATCGACGAGCGGCTGGCCGAGGGCCACGAGATCCCCGAGGAAGAGCGCGCCCTGATGGACCGCGCGCTGGAGGAGAACGCGGTGATCGTTGCCCAGATGGAGCCGCTTTACGGTGATGAGGACGGCTGATCCGCCCCTATCCAGCCGCGCCATGCTGGGCTAGACTGGCTGCAACCAGAACAAAAGCCCAAAACGAGCAACGGAACGGACAGGCAGAATGACCAGACGCATTTCCCGCATCGCGACCTCGGCCGTGCTGACCATCGCCCTGGCAGGCTGCGGCGTGTCGCTGAACCACACGCCGGGCGCCGTCGGCGGCGGCAATTTCGGCGGATTGCCCACGGCGGGCGGGCAGGGCTCCGAGGCGGGCTTCCAGAACTGGGTGCAAAGCTTCCGCCCGCGCGCACTGGCGGCCGGCGTCTCGCCCGGCACGTTCGACAGCGCCATGGCCGGGGCGCACTACCAGCCCAGCATCGTCGCGCTGGACCGCAAGCAAAGCGAATTCACCAAGCCGATCTGGGAATACCTCGACGGTGCCATCGGCACGCGCGGGGCAACCGGTCGCGCCAAGGCCGCGCAATATGCCGGCACGCTCTCGGCCATCGAGGCGCGCTACGGCGTCCCGCGCGAGATCGTGCTGGCGGTCTGGGGCATGGAATCGAATTTCGGCGCCAATCGCGGCAACACCCGGATCGTGCCGGCGCTGGCGACGCTGGCCTATGACGGCCGCCGCGGCGAATTCTTTGCCGGCGAGCTGGTGGCGGCGCTGCGCATCATCCAGTCCGGCGATGTGGACAGCGCCCATATGGTCGGCAGTTGGGCCGGGGCCATGGGGCATACGCAATTCATGCCGTCGTCCTTCCTCAGCCATGCCGTGGACTTCAACGGCGACGGCCGCCGCGACATCTGGTCGAACGATCCGACCGATGCACTGGCCTCGACCGCCAGCTACCTGCGCCAGAACGGCTGGCGCCCCGGCCAGCCCTGGGGAGCCGAGGTGATCCTGCCGCCGGGCTTCGACTTCAACCGGTCCGGCAAGTCGGTGCAGCATTCAGGCAGCCAATGGGCGGCGATGGGGGTGCGCACGATCAGCGGCGCGCCGGTGCCTTCGGGCTCCATCCTGGCCCCGGCGGGGGCGCGGGGTCCGGCCTTCCTCATCACCGACAACTTCCGCGCCATCCTGAAATACAACGCCTCCGACAGCTATGCCCTGGCCGTCGCCTATCTGGGCGAGGCCATCGCCGGCCGCCGCGGCATCCAGGGCAACTGGCCGCGCGGCGATCGCACGCTGTCGAACAACGAAAAGGCCGAGATCCAGCGCCTGCTGATGGCGCGCGGCTTCGATACCGGCGGGGTGGACGGCAAGCTGGGCAGCCAGTCGACCGAGGCGATCCGGGCCTTCCAGCGCTCGCGCGGCGTGACGCCCGACGGCTATGCCGATACCCGCCTGCTGGCCATGCTGCGCGGCTAAGACAAGGGGGCGGCCCGATAGCCGCCCCGCCTCTCTTTCCGTTTTCCAAATACCCATTCCGCCCGTGCCACGAGGCGCGGCGTCGGCCGTTCAGGCCAGGATCTCGCGGAAATCGCTCAGAACCCGGGCATAGACATCGCGCTTGAAGGGCACGATGCCGTCGATCAGATCCGCCGCCCGCATCCATTGCCAACGCTCGAATTCCGGGTGCTCGGTGGCGATCCGCACTGCCGAATCCTCGCCCAGGAAGCGCATGGCGAACCATTTCTGCTTCTGGCCACCATAGCGTCCCTTCCAGACCTTGCCCAGCAGTTCCGGCGGCAGGTCATAGGTCACCCAGCCGGGCGTCTCGGCCAGCACATCGACCAGGTCGGGGGTGACGCCGGTCTCCTCGACCAGTTCGCGCAGGGCCGCCTCGCGCGGGCTTTCGCCCCGGTCGATGCCGCCTTGCGGCATCTGCCAGGCCGGGCCGGGATTGTCGATGCGCTGCCCGGCAAAGACCAGCCCCACCGGGTTGATCAGCACCACCCCGGCGCAAGGCCGGTAAGGCAGGCCCGAGGGGCCCAGCAGATCCGCGCTCATTCCGCCTGCGCCCCCTGGGCCGCGTCCTCGCCGGTATTGGCGGGTTTCGCGGCCTCCGGCACCGCCTGGGCGTGGTAATCCACCGCCGCCAGGCCCTTGAGGATGTCCACGGCATAGGCCAGCTGATAATCCTCTTCGCGCAGCTTGGCGGTGGCCTCGACCTGCTTGGCCTCCTCCTCGATCTGCTTGCGCTCTTCGTCGCTGATCGAATCGTTGTTCAGCGCGCCGCGCAGATCGGCCTCGGAGTTCAGGAATTTCGATTCGGTCCGGGGCTTGCCGGCCTCGTCCTCCTCCTGCGGCTTCGGCGTGGGCTGCTCGACGATGATGTCGGGCTGGATGCCCAGAGACTGGATCGAGCGGCCCGAGGGCGTGTAATAGCGCGCCGTGGTCAGCCGGATGGCGCTGTCGGAGGTGACCGGCATCACCGTCTGGACCGAGCCCTTGCCGAAGCTCTTGGTGCCGACGACGATGGCGCGGCGGTGGTCCTGCAACGCGCCGGTGACGATCTCGGATGCCGAGGCAGAACCGCCGTTGATCAGCACCACCATCGGCTTGCCCTGCGCCAGATCGCCGGTCTTGGCGTTCCAGCGTTCGCTTTCCTCGGGCTTGCGGCCGCGGGTCGAGACGATCTCGCCCTTGTCGAGGAAGGCGTCCGACACCTCGATGGCCTGGTTCAACAGCCCGCCCGGGTTGTTGCGCAGGTCCACCACGAAGCCCGTCACCTTGTCGATGCCGCCCGCGTCCTTGATCGCCTTGGCCATCTCGGTCTTCAGCGTCTGCATGGTTTCGTCGTTGAAGGTGGAGATCCGCAGCACCACGGCATGACCCTCGATCCGGGTCTTGACCACGGTCAGCTTGATCGTGTCGCGGGTGATGGTCAGGTCGAAGGGCTCTTTCTCGCCCTCGCGCAGGATGGTGATCTTGATTTCCGAGCCGACCGGGCCGCGCATCTTCTCGACCGCCTCGTCCAGCGTCAGGCCCATCAGCGATTCGCCGTTCACATGGGTGATGTAGTCGCCGGCCTTCACGCCGGCCTCGGCGGCGGGCGTGTCGTCGATGGGCGAGATCACCTTGACCAGCCCGTCCTCTTGCCCGACCTCGATCCCCAGCCCGCCGAAGCTGCCGCGGGTCTGGGTCTGCATGTCGTCGTAATCCTTGGCCGACAGGAACGAGCTGTGCGGGTCAAGCGAGGTCAGCATGCCGTTGATCGCCGCCTCGATCAGCTTCTTGTCGTCCACCTGCTCGACGTAATCGGCGCGCACGCGCTCGAACACGTTGCCGAACAGGTCCAGCTGTTCGTAGACCGAGGCGTTCTTGCCCGTTTCCTGCGCGACCAAGGGGCCGGCGAATTGGGTGGCGACGGTGATGCCCGCAAGCGTGCCGATCGCCCCTGCCAGAAGATAATGTTTCATTCAGTTCCGTCCTGCCCGGTTGCGTTGCGGCCTGTCCCGTCCGTGGCCTCTCCGACAATGGGATTCATCACGAACCATTCTGCCGGGTCCAGTGTTTCCTTGCCCTTGCGGAGTTCAACATAGAGTGTCTCGGTCTGTCCAGCACCGCCTCCGGCTGCGGCATTGGCGACGAACTCGGCGCCGAACTCCTGCGCCGGCGGCTCCTGCCCGCCCATCAGCCCGACCGGCTCGCCCAGGGCCAGCACGTCGCCCGTCTCGCCGAAGACCTGCGCCAGTCCGGCAAATATCATCAGATACCCGCGCGCGGGCTCAACGATCATCACATTGCCGTAATCGAGCAGCGGGCCGCGATAGCGGATCGTCGCCGGCCAGGGCGTGGTGACCAGCGCGGCGGGCGAGGTGGCGATCACCATTCCCGGCCGGCGCACCCCCGCGGCATCGGGTTCGTCATAGCGGCGCAGCACGCGGCCCAGCACCGGCAGCGCCAGGCTGCCCTGCGCGCCCTCGAAATCGGCCATGGGCGGGCCGACATCCTGCTCCATGCCGACGATGCCCGAGGCAAAGGCGTCCAGCGTGTCGGCCGATTGCACCAGCGCGGTCAACTCCTTCGGGTCTTCGCCGAAACGCACCGGCAGGCTGGAGCGGTCGGTCACCGCCGAGGCCAGCAGGCGCCGCGCCTCCTGCACTTGGTCCAGCCCCTGCGCCAGCGTATTCGCCGCGCTCAGCTGGATCGCGCGCACGGTGCGGATCTCCTCCAGCTTCTGCTGCATCTCCCGCGCCTCGGTTTCGAGCCCCGGCGCGACCGAGGACAGGATCATCCCCGCCCGGGCCGAGGATTCCGGCCCCGAGGGATGCAGGAGCAACATGGTCTCGGGCGATTTCTGCATCGAGGTCATCACCCCCAGCACCCGGCCCAGCCGCTCGCGCCGGGCGTCGAATTCGGCGCGGATCTCCTGCTCGCGGATGCCGGCGCGGCGCAGCCCTTCGCGCAGCGCCGCCATGCCCTGTTCATAGGCACGGATCATCCGGGTCAGCGAGGCGACCTGATCGTCCTCGGTCAGCGCCTCGTCCAGCTGGCCCACCGCCTCGCGCAGCATGTCGGCGGCCCTGGCAGCCTCCTGCGCGGCCTGGCCCAGCGACGAATCGTCCTGCGCGGGCGCTGCCGGCTGGGCCGGGGCCATCGAGCCGATGGCAAAGGCCACCAGCACCGGCAGGAGCAGCCTGGGTTTCATGCGCGCCCGATCAGCGAGGTGCCGGTCATTTCGGGCGGCAGGTCCAGCCCCATCAGGTCCAGCACCGTCGGCGCCACATCGGCCAGCCGGCCGTTGCGCAGCTTGGCACCCTCGGGCCCGCCGAAGACGATCACCGGCACCGGGTTGGTGGTGTGGGCGGTATGCGGCCCGCCGGTCTCGGGGTCGATGGTGGTTTCGCAATTGCCGTGATCGGCGATGACCACCGCGGCGCCGCCGGCCTTTTCCAATGCCTCCAGCATCATGCCCAGCCCCTTGTCCACCGCCTCGCAGGCGCGGATGGCGGCGGGCAGGCTGCCGGTATGCCCGACCATGTCGGGGTTGGCATAGTTCACCACGATCAGGTCGTAGCCCGCCTCGATGGCCTCGACCAGTTTTGCGCTGACCTCGGGCGCGGCCATCTCCGGCGCCAGGTCATAGGTGGCGACCTTGGGGCTGGCCGGCATGAAGCGATCCTCGCCCTCTTCCGGGGTCTCCTTGCCGCCGTTCAGGAAGAAGGTGACATGCGGGTATTTCTCGGTCTCGGCCAGGCGGAACTGGCGCAGGCCCCTGGCGGCGACCCAGGCGCCCAGCGTGTTGACCACCTGCCGCTTGGGATAGGCGGCCTGCATGTATTCGTCATGGCTGGTCGAGTAATCGACCATGCCCAGAAGCGCCGCCCATTCCGGCCGCCTGCCGGTGTCGAAGGCAGAGAAATCCGGCTGGCCGATGGCGGCCAGGATTTCGCGCGCGCGGTCGGCGCGGAAATTGAGGCAGAAGAAGCCGTCGCCATCCTTCGCGCCGGCATAGCCCTCGACCACGGTGGGCTGGATGAACTCGTCGGTCTCGCCGCGGGCATAGGCGTCGGCCACCGCCTGCGCCGCATCCGGGGCGGGCAGCCCTTCGGCGCGAACCATGGCGGCATAGGCGCGGGCGACGCGCTCCCAGCGGTTGTCGCGGTCCATGGCGTAATAGCGGCCGACGACGGTGCCGATACGCGCGGCCTCGGGCAATTCGCCCAGAAGTTCGGTGACGAAGCCCATCGCCGATTGCGGCGGGACGTCGCGGCCGTCGGTGACGACATGGATCACCACCGGCACGCCCTTGTCGGTCACCGCACGCGCGGCGGCGATGACATGCTGGATATGGCCATGTACGCCGCCGTCCGAGACGACGCCCATCAGATGCGCCGTGCCGCCGCTGGCCTTGAGCTTGCGGATGAACTCACCCAGCGCGGCGTTTTCGTAGAAGCTGCCGTCCTCGATGGCCAAGTCGATCTGGCCCAAGTCCATGGCCACGATGCGGCCGGCGCCGATATT
This sequence comes from Paracoccus sp. SSJ, assembly GCF_030234105.1. Classification (NCBI taxonomy): domain Bacteria; kingdom Pseudomonadati; phylum Pseudomonadota; class Alphaproteobacteria; order Rhodobacterales; family Paracoccaceae; genus Paracoccus; species Paracoccus sp. SSJ. The sequence continues at coordinate 100,995 of NZ_JASSPE010000011.1, forward strand.
GGTGTGGCCGACCTCGGAATTGCCCATCTGGCCCTTGGGCAATCCGACATCCGGGCCGAAGGTCACCAGCGTCCCATGCGGGCAGCCGCGCATCAGGCGGTCGAAATTCGGCGTCCTGGCCTGGTCGGGCGCGCTCTGCTCGGGGCGCGAGGAAATGCCCCAGCCATCGAGGATGCAAAGGACGACGGGTTTCGGGCGGGTCATGCGGCACCTCTTTCGCGGGTCGCGACGCTTCTACGACTGCGGGGCGCGCGGGGCAAGGTCGCCACGGGTTCTGGCGGATTCGTGAAGGCGCAGCGTGCCGCTTGTGGCGCCGTTGCATGAGTATTTGTGGAACGAAGAAGCTTCATTCGGCGCGCGTCCACGCTTCTTCGTTCTTCAAATACTCATGCGACCAAGCCGCAAGCACCTGCAGAAAAGCCTCAGGCGCGGGCCTCGGCGGCGATCTGGGCGGCGGTCTTGCGGCCGCGCTCGGTCGCGGATTTCAGCTGGCCGCAGGCGGCCATGATGTCCTCGCCGCGCGGGGTGCGGATGGGCGAGGCATAGCCGGCCTTGTGGACGATGTCGGCGAAAGCCTCGATCCGCTCCCAGCCGGAGCGGCGATAGGGCGAGCCGGGCCATTCGTTGAAGGGGATCAGGTTCACCTTGGCTGGGATGCCGCGGATCAGCCGGACCAGCCGCCGCGCATCCTCGTCGCTGTCGTTCACCCCGTCCAGCATGACATATTCGAAGGTGATGCGTTCCGAGTTCGACAGGCGCGGATATTCGCGCAGCGCATTGAGCAGTGTCTCGATGTTCCACTTGCGGTTCACCGGAACCAGCTTGTCGCGGGTCTCGTCGGTGGTGGCGTGGAAGCTGACGGCCAGAAGGCAGCCGATCTCCTCGGCGGTCTTGGCGATCTCGGGGACGATGCCGCTGGTCGACAGCGTGATCCGGCGGCGCGACAGGCTGATGCCCTCGCCGTCCATCACCACCTTCATCGCGTCGCGGACATTGTCGAAATTGTAGAGCGGCTCGCCCATGCCCATCAGCACCACGTTCGAGACCAGTCGCGTCTCGTCCTTGGGCGCGCCGGGCTTGGGCCATTCGCCCAGGTCGTCGCGGGCGACCATGACCTGGCCGACGATCTCGCCCGCCGTCAGGTTGCGCACCAGCTTCTGCGTGCCGGTGTGGCAGAACGAGCAGGTCAGCGTGCAACCCACCTGGGACGAGATGCAAAGCGTGCCGCGGTTCTCCTCGGGGATATAGACGGTCTCGACCTCGTGCCCGCCGCTGATGCGCAGCAGGTATTTGCGGGTGCCGTCGGCGCTGATCTGGCGGGTGACGATCTCGGGCAGCGCGATCTCGAAGTTTTCCGCCAGCAGGGCGCGATAGTCCTTGGCCAGGTTGGTCATCTGCGCGAAATCGCGCACGCCCCAGTGATAGATCCATTGCCAGATCTGGCCCACGCGCATCCTGGCCTGCCTTTCCGGCGTGCCGGCCTGGATCAGCGCCTCGTGCAGCTGCTCGCGGGTCAGGCCGACGAGGTTCCTGCCTGCCGTCTCGGGCAGCTTGCGCGGGATGGTCAGCAGGTCCTGGGTGATCGGGGCGGCGTTCATGGCTGGATGTCCGGGCGAGGGGGCAATGGGCCTATATAGGGCAAGACGGCCCAAAAGAAAACAGGGGCTCGCGCCCCTGTTCGTATCGGTTCCGGCAGGTGCGGCCTATTTGCAGGCGGCCTGCGCCTTGTTGGTCGCGGCGGTGATGCCGGACAGGCTGAAGGTGTCCTTGGTCACCGTGCCCCGCGCCGAGCGGCCGGTGATCACGGCCGAAGAGCCCGCGCGCAGCGCCGAGACCAGCTTGGCGTCGTCGGCCGGCGAGCCGGTCCAGGCGCTTTCGCCCTCGGTGAACAGCTTGAAGACGTTGCCGCCGATATTCACCTCGACCGCCGAATCCGGGGCGAAGGGATAGCCGCCCGAGAACGAGACCTCGCCCGACTGGCCGGGGCGATAGGCGACATAAAGCCGGATGTCGCCGCGCGTCACCTCCTTGGGCTTGCCGCTCGCGTCAAGGTTCTGGGTGGATTTCGGTGCCGACACGGCCCAGCATTCCTTGGGGCTGTTCGCCGAGAAGACGGTCCAGTCGCCCTCGGTCCCGACTACATTCGTCGAGTCCTGGGCCAGGACCGGCGAAGACGCGGCGATCGCGAGTGCGGCGGCTGCCGCTGCGGCGCGCGGCGCGAATTTCAACATGCTCTGGCCTCCTGCCATGGTCCGGTTTGTTCCGGCTTGTTGCCGATGACGGTGGTGTTTTCAACCATCTGGCGGCAAGATAATGCGAAAAGGAAGCCGTGAAAAACCCCCGTTCGCGGAAAATCGCGCGATTGTCAGAGGAAAAGCGACCATGACCGCAGCCAGACTCATCGAATTGTGGCGTGGCGGCATGCGCGAGAGCACCCATCTGGGCCATGTGGTGATTTCGGATGCGAACGGCATCGTCGAGGCCTGGGGCGATCCGGGTGCGGTGATCTATCCGCGCTCGTCCTGCAAGATGGTGCAGGCGCTGCCGCTGGTCGAGAGCGGCGCGGCCGATGCGGCGGGGCTGGGAAGCGAGCATCTGGCGCTGGCCTGCGCCAGCCATAACGGCGCCCGCATCCATACCGAGCGGGTCGCGGCCTGGCTGTCCGGCCTGGGGCTGGATGAGGAGGACCTGCGCTGCGGCGCGCATATGCCCAACGACCCGGCCGAGCGCAAGCGGCTGACCTGTTCGGACGAAAACCCCTGCCAGATCCACAACAACTGCTCGGGCAAGCATGCCGGCTTCCTGACGCTCAAGCGGCACATGAAGGCCGGCCCGGAATATGTCGAGATCGATCATCCCGTGCAGCGCGCCGTGCGCCGCGCCTTCGAGGAGGTGACCGGCGAGACCGCCACCGGCTGGGGCATCGACGGTTGCTCGGCGCCGAATTTCGCCTGCACGATCGAGGGGCTGTCCCATGCCATGGCCGGCTTCGCCCAGCCGGGGGCCGGGGTGCGGGGCCGCGCGCAGCGGCGCCTGGTCGAGGCGATGCTGGCCCATCCAGATCTGGTCGCCGGCGAAGGGCGGGCCTGCACCGAGCTGATGCGCGCCATGAAGGGTCGCGCCGCGGTCAAGACCGGGGCCGAGGCGGTCTTTGTCGGCATCGTTCCCGAGCGGGGGCTGGGGATCGCGCTGAAGGTCGCGGATGGCGGCACGCGCGGTGCCGAAGCGGCGATCACCGCGCTGATGGTGCATCTGGGGCTGCTGGAGGAAGGCCATCCGGTGGTGCAGAAATACCTGACCGGACCCTTGCGCAACTGGCGCGGGCTGGCCACGGGCGAGCTGCGCCGCGCCGGGGGTTTTCCAAGCTGAGACGCGGCCGTTGCGGCTTGGGCCAGGTTTCGTCCTTTACAGAAGCTGCCAGATCAGCCGCAGTGCCAGTGCGGTCGAGGTCACGACCAGCAGCGGCTTGATGACCCGCGCTCCGGTTCGCATCGCCAGTCGTGCGCCCAGCATGGCGCCGCCGATCTGCGCCAGTGCCATGACTGCGCCGACCAGCCAGAGCGGCTTGCCCACAGCGGCAAAGGCGACCAGCCCGCCCAGGTTCGAGGCGAAGTTCAGCAGCTTCGTATGCGCCGTTGCCTTGAGGATGCCGTAGCCCGCCAGCATGACGAAGCCCAGCATGAAGAAGGAACCCGTGCCCGGCCCGACCAGCCCGTCGTAAAAGGCGACGATGGGAACGACCGTGGCGGTAAAGGCCGCGGGGGCGATGCGGCGCACGCGGTCGGTATCGTCCAGTCCCGGTCGCAGGGCGAAGAACGCGGCGATGCCGATCAGCACCACCGGCAAGCCATAGCGCAACACCTGCGCCGGGAGCCATGTCACCAGCAGCGCGCCGCAAAGCCCGGCCGCGAATGCCACCGCCGCCGCGCCGGTCTGCTGGCGCAGGTCCACCAACCCGCGCCGGGCATAGGAGATCGCCGCAGTCGCCGCACCGAAGACGCCCTGCACCTTGTTGGTGGCCAGCGCCTGCGCCGGGGGCAGGCCGGCCAGCATCAGGGCGGGGACGGTGATCAACCCGCCTCCGCCGGCGATGGCATCGACGAAGCCGGCGGCGAATGCGGCGCCGGCCAGCAGCAGCACGAGGTCGAGGGAGAGTTCGAACATGCCGCCCCTTTGCGGGGCCGTGCGGGAAATGTAAAGCCGGCCCGGGCGGTGGGGTCGCATGAGTATTTGGGGAACGAAGAAACCTTGGCGAGAGGCTGGCGCGGCCTGTGCCGGTCGCGCGGCTGCATGGGTGCCGCATGGGTATTGGGGAAACGGTGAAGGCGCTCAGGCGCGGGGGTGGGCGGCGCGATAGACTGCCAGCAGGTGGGCGTCGTCCACGCCGGTATAGACCTGGGTCGTGGACAAGCTGGCATGGCCCAGGAGTTCCTGGATCGTGCGCAGATCGCCCCCTGCGGCCAGCAGATGCGTGGCGAAGGAGTGGCGCAGCGCATGCGGGGTCGCGGTCGGCGGCAGGCCCAGCACCTGTCTCGCCTGTCGCATCGCGCCCGAGATCAGCGTCGGGCTGAGCCGGCCGCCGCGGGCGCCGCGAAACAGCGGGGCCTTGGCTTGCAGCGGATAGGGGCAGAGGCGCAGGTAATCGGCGATGGCCTCGCGCGCGATGGGCAGGACCGGCACCTGCCTTTCGCGCCCGCCCTTGCCGCGGATGGTCAGCGCCTCGCGCAGCGGCCAGTCGGCGCCGTTCAGCCCCAGCGCCTCGGAGATGCGCAGCCCGCAGCCCCAGAGCAGCGTCAGCACCGCCGCGTCGCGGGCCGCGATCCAGGCTTCGGGATGGGTGCTGCCGGCGATTTCCAGCACGTCCTGCGCCTGTTCCGGCGCCAGCGGGCGAGGCAGCGAGCGGGTGTATTTCGGCCCGCGCGAGGCGAGCGCCCTGGAAGCGTCGAAGCCGTGCCGGTCCGACATCCAGCGGATGAAGCTGCGTGTGGCCGAGAGCCTCCGCGCGAGCGAGCGGGCCGAAAGCCCCCGCCCGCGCTCGGCGGCGGCAAAGGCGCGCATGTCGGTCTGCGTCAGCCCGGCCAGCGTCGCGGGCAGGGCGGGCGTGCCGTGATAGCTGCCGAGGAAGGTCAGGAAGGCCAGCAGGTCGGCCTGATAGGCGCGGATCGTGTGGTCCGAGCGGTCGCGCGCCGCCCGCTCGCTGGCCAGCCAACGCTCGAGATTGTCGGCCATGGCCGGGGCCAGCGCCAAAAGCTCGGCCCCGCCGGTCATTTCCTGAGCCAGGAAATCAGCACCAGCCGGAACGCCTGGCCGAAGAAGCGCAGGAGATCCGTGCCCTGGGCGGGGTTGAAGCGCCCGATATCGGCCGAACCCATGAGCAGCAGCGCCGGGAAGCGGCCGGGGCCGAGGTCGATGGGCAAGAGCGCCTCGGAGCGGATCGGGGCCCGGGCCTCGCCATGAAAGGGCAGGGTCTCGGGCACGGCGCGGCGCAGCACGATGTCGTCGCCGCGCGGCATCCGCCGCCCGCCCGAGATCAGCCCGGCCACCGTGCCGGCGGGGGCGATCACCAGCGGGCCGCCGTCTTCCGGCTCGGGTATCGCACCGCCCGATTCCATCACCAGCCGCAAGGTTTCCACCCGCAGGATCGGCGCGACCGCGATGTCGAGGTTTTCCAGGAACTCCTCGAAATCCATCGGTTCCAGCAGGGACAGCACGGCGCGGTGGATGGTGTTCATCCCCGACTGGTTGTCATAGGCGGCCGAGATCACCGATTCATGCGCGGCCTCCAGCCGGTCGAGCCGCGATTCCAGCGCCTGCATGGCGCGGCCGCGGATGTCGATGACGTTCTCGCCCACCTCGGCCTCGCGCGCGCCGATCAGCGCGCGCATCAGGTCGCGGTCGGAGAGGATGAGCTCGGGCCGGGCAAGCAGCCGGGCGCGGATCTCCTCGGTCAGTTCGGCCGCGGGCTCCTGGCTCATCAGACGATCTTCTGCCCGGTCTTGGCCCAGTCTGCGTTGAACTGTTCCAGGCCCTTGTCGGTCAGCACGTGATTCGCCATCGCCTTGATGACGGCGGGCGGCGCGGTAATCACGTCGGCGCCGATGCGGGCGGCGTCGGTGATGTGGTTCACCGAGCGGATCGAGGCCGCCAGGATCTGGGTCTGGAAGTCGTAATTGTCATAGATCTCGCGGATCTGGGCGATCAGTTCCATGCCGTCGAAGTTGATGTCGTCGAGCCGGCCGATGAAGGGGCTGATGAAGGTGGCGCCGGCCTTGGCGGCCAGGATCGCCTGCGCGGCCGAGAAGCACAGCGTCACGTTGACCTTGTGTCCCTGCGACGACAGCACCTTGCAGGCCCTGAGCCCGTCCCAGGTCAGCGGCACCTTGACGGTGATGTTCGGGGCGATCTTCACCAGATGCTCGCCCTCGCGGATCATGTCCTCGGCCTTGCTTGCGACGACTTCGGCGCTGACCGGGCCCTCGACGATGTCGCAGATTTCCTTGGTGACCTCAAGGATGTCGCGGCCCGATTTCAGGATCAGCGACGGGTTGGTGGTGACGCCGTCCACCATTCCAAGGTCGTTCAGCTCGCGGATGGCGGCGACGTCGGCGGTATCGACAAAGAATTTCATGCGGGGAAGCCCTTCTTGCGGTTTTGCCGTGGGTTTAGCGCATAACAGCCGGCGCGTGAAGTCCGGGCCGCGCGGCATGGCGGCGCCGACTTGCGGGGCGGTGCGCCGCCATGCCACTAGTGGCGGGCCCCTGGGGGCACGTTTATCCGCCATCGTTGCAGGAGAAATGCCTTGGAAGCCTTTCAGCCCGATCTCGTCGCCCTGCTGCCGGCCCTGGCCGCCGGTCCGTTCCTGGTCGGCAACTGGCCGCTGCTGCTGCTGATCGGCTGGGCTTCGCTGCCGCTCTGAGATGTCCCCGCCGCTTTTCTATCCCCATGGCGCGCGGATCGCGGTGCTGACGCAAGAGGTGGTCGGGGTGCTCGACTATCTTGCGCCCGAGGGGGGCGTGCGTCTGGGCCAGCTTGTCGTCGTGCCGCTGGGTCCGCGCCGGGTGATGGGCGCGGTCTGGGGGCCGGGGATCGGCGATTTCGATGCGGCGAGGCTGCGGCCGGTGGCGCGGCTGATCGACGCGCCGCCGCTGACGCCGGGGATGATCGAGTTCCTGATCCGCATGGGCGAATACACGCTGACGCCGCTGCCGTCGCTTTTGCGCATGGCGACGCGGGCACCGGACCTGGACCAGCCGCCCTCGGCCCGGCGCATCATCCATCGCGCGGGGCCGCCGCCCGCGCGCATGACCGATGCCCGCGCCGCCGTGCTGCGGGTAATCGAGGATCACGGCGGCGCCGGTTTCGCGCCGGGCGAGCTGGCGCAGCTGGCCGGGGTCAGCGCATCGGTGGTGCAGGGGCTGGTCAAGGCCGGCACGCTGGCCGAGGTGCTGGCGCCGCGCGATGTGCCCTATCCGCGACTGGACCCCGGCCTGCCGGGCAAGCCGCTGGCCGAGGATCAGGCCGAGGCGGCGGAGACCCTGCGCGATGCGCTGAAGAGCCACGCCTATGGCACTACGTTGCTGCGCGGCGTTACCGGCTCGGGCAAGACCGAGGTTTATCTTGAGGCCGTCGCGGAATGCCTGCGCCAGGGTCGGCAGGCGCTGGTGCTGCTGCCCGAGATCGCGCTGTCGGCCGAGTTCCTCGACCGGGTCGAGGCGCGCTTCGGTGCCCGGCCCGGCGAATGGCATTCGGGCATCACCCGCACGGAACGCCGGCGGCTGTGGACCATGGCGGCGCAAAACCATGTCGGGCTGGTGGTGGGCGCGCGTTCGGCGCTGTTCCTGCCCTTTGCCGACCTGGGCCTGATCGTCGTCGATGAGGAACACGATTCCAGCTACAAGCAGGAGGATGCGGTCTATTACAGCGCCCGCGACATGGCGGTGCTGCGCGCCAGCGTCGAAGCTGCGCAGGTGGTGCTGGCCTCGGCCACGCCCTCGGTCGAAAGCTGGGTGAATGCGGGATCGGGGAAATACCGCCGCCTCGACCTGCGGGCGCGCTATGGCACGGCCGACCTGCCCGAGATGGGCACCATCGACCTGCGCCAGCAGGAGATGGAGAAGGGCCGCTGGATCAGTCCCCGCCTTGCCGCCGAGATCCGCGCGCGCAAGGAACGCGGGGAGCAGTCGCTGTTGTTCCTGAACCGGCGCGGCTATGCGCCGATCACTGCCTGCCGGGCCTGCGGCCAGCAGATCGGCTGCGACCATTGCGACGCTCGCATGGTCGAGCATCGCTTCCAGAACCGCCTGGTCTGCCATCAATGCGGCGCGACCAAGCCGATCCCGAACGCCTGCCCAAGCTGCGGGGTCGAGGGCAAGATGACCGCCATCGGGCCGGGGGTGGAGCGGCTGGCCGAGGAGGTGGCCGAGCGGTTCCCCGAGGCGAAGGCGACGGTCCTGTCCTCGGACCTGTTCCATTCGGCCCGCGCGCTGAAAGAGGCGATCGCCGAGATCGGGGCGGGCAGCACCGACATCATCATCGGCACGCAGATCGTCGCCAAGGGGCACAATTTCCCCCGCCTGACGCTGGTGGGCGTGATCGACGCCGACCTTGGCCTGCAGGGCGCCGACCTGCGCGCGGCCGAGCGCAGCTTCCAGCTGATGCGGCAGGTGGCGGGACGGGCCGGGCGCGAGGGCGGCGATGCGCGGGGGCTGGCGCTGCTCCAGACCCATCAGCCCGACCATCCGGTGATCCGCGCCATCCTGTCGGGCGAGGACGAGGCGTTCTGGGATGCCGAGGCCGCGGCGCGCCAGGCGGCGGGCATGCCGCCCTTTGGCCGGCTGGCGGGGATCATCCTGTCGCATCCCGACCAGCCGGTGGTCGAGGATTACGCCCGCGAACTGGCTCGCCGCGCCGAGCCCCTGCGCGCCATCGGCGCCGAGCTGTTCGGCCCGGCCCCCGCACCCATCGCCCGCATCCGCGCGCGCTATCGGGTGCGGATGCTGATCCGTGCGCCGCGCCAGGCGCCGGTGCAGGGCGCGATCGCCGAATGGCTGGCGTCGGCACCCAAACCGCCCAGCAACCTGCGGCTGGCGGTGGATATCGATCCGCAAAGCTTTCTCTGATCCCGGCCGGCCCCGCGGCAGGCGGGCCATCCGACGGCAAAACGCCCGTGAACCGTTTCCGGTCCACGGGCAGCAATCGTTACCACAACTGGTCTCCCCGGGGCGATCCCTCGCCCACGGGGACAGGAAACCCGATCAGGCCGCCAGGTCGAAGCGGTCGGCGTTCATCACCTTGGTCCAGGCTGCCACGAAATCGCGCACGAATTTCCCGGCATTGTCGTCCTGGGCATAGACCTCGGCATAGGCGCGCAGGATCGAGTTCGAGCCGAACACCAGGTCCACGCGGGTCGCGGTGTATCTGGTCGCCCCGGTCTTGCGGTCGCGGATCTCATAGAGGTTGTTGCCCACCGGCACCCAGTTGTTGGCCATGTCGGTCAGCGTCACGAAGAAGTCGTTCGTCAGCGCGCCCTCGCGCTGGGTGAACACGCCATGCTTGGTGCCGCCATGGTTGGTGCCGATCACCCGCAGCCCGCCGACCAGCGTGGTCATCTCGGGGGCGGTCAGGCCCATGAGCTGGGCGCGGTCCAGCAGCATTTCTTCGGGGCTGACGACATAGTCCTGCTTCTGCCAGTTGCGGAAACCGTCGGCCAGCGGTTCGAGCACGTCGAAGGACGCGGCATCGGTCTGCTCGGCCGTCGAATCGCCGCGACCCGGTGCGAAGGGCACCTCGATGTCGAAGCCGGCGGCTTTCGCGGCCTGCTCCACGCCCAGGTTGCCGCCCAGCACGATGACGTCGGCAAGGCTTGCGCCGGTCTCGGCCGCGATGGGTTCAAGCACCGACAGCACGCGGGCCAGGCGCTGGGGCTCGTTGCCTTCCCAGTCCTTCTGCGGGGCCAGGCGGATGCGCGCGCCGTTGGCGCCGCCGCGATGGTCCGAGCCGCGATAGGTCCGCGCGCTGTCCCAGGCGGTGGCGACCAGATCCGAGGCGCTGAGCCCCGAAGCCGCGATCCGGGCCTTGACCGCCGCCACGTCGTAGTCGCTGCGGCCGGCGGGGATCGGGTCTTGCCAGACCAGGTCCTCGGCCGGGACGTCCGGGCCCAGGTAGCGCGCTTTCGGCCCCATGTCGCGATGGGTCAGCTTGAACCAGGCGCGGGCGAAGGCGTCGCTGAACGCCTCGAAGTCGTTCATGAAGCGCAGCGAGATCTCGCGATAGATCGGGTCCACCTTCAGCGCCATGTCGGCATCGGTCATCATCGGCATGTGGCGGATCGAGGGATCCTCGACATCGACCGGCTTGTCCTCTTCGGCAATGGTGATCGGTTCCCATTGCGAGGCGCCCGCCGGGCTGTGGGTCAGCGTCCATTCATGCTTGAACAGCATTTCGAAGAAGCCGTTGTCCCATTGCGTCGGGTGGGTCGTCCAGGCGCCTTCCAGGCCCGAGACCATGGTGTTGCGCCCGATGCCGCGGCCCTTGGTGTTCATCCAGCCCAGGCCCTGGAACTCCGGCCCGGCGGCCTCGGGATCGGGGCTGAGGTCGGTGACATTGCCGTTGCCGTGGCACTTGCCGACGGTGTGGCCGCCGGCGGTCAGCGCGACGGTTTCCTCATCGTTCATGCCCATGCGGGCAAAGGTCTCGCGCATCTGGTAGGCGGTGGCCTGCGGGTCGGACTTGCCGTTCACCCCCTCGGGATTGACGTAGATCAGGCCCATCTGCACGGCGGCCAGCGGGTTGGCCAGCGTTTCGGCCTTGGTCACGTCGCCATAGCGGCTGTCGCTGGGGGCCAGCCATTCCTTTTCCTCGCCCCAGTAGGTGTCCTTTTCAGGGTGCCAGATATCTTCGCGGCCGAAGGCGAAGCCATAGGTCTTGAGGCCCGCGGCTTCATAGGCGACGGTGCCGGCCAGCACGATCAGGTCGGCCCAGGAGATCTTGTTGCCGTATTTCTTCTTGATCGGCCACAGCAGGCGGCGGCCCTTGTCGGTGTTGACGTTGTCCGGCCAGCTGTTCAGCGGCGCAAAGCGCTGGTTGCCGGTATTGGCGCCGCCACGGCCGTCGCTGGTCCGGTAGGAACCGGCCATGTGCCAGGCGGTGCGGGCGAACATGCCGACATAGCTGCCCCAATCGGCCGGCCACCAGTCCTGGCTGTCGGTCATCAGCGCGCGCAGGTCGGCCTTCAGCGCCTCGACGTCCAGCTTTTTCAGCTCTTCGCTATAGTTGAAGTCCTGGCCCAGCGGATTGGTCTTGCTGTCGTGCTGGTGCAGGATGTCGAGGTTCAGCGCATTGGGCCACCAGGCCGTGACCGAGCTGCCCATCGCGGTGTTACCGCCATGCATCACCGGGCATTTGCCGGTGCTCCTGATATCGTTTCCGTCCATGATAGCTCTCCTTTTGCTGGGTCGCGTCACCGGGGGCGACGCAGATACCGGGTGCGGAATGTGGCTGTCATGCAACCGCAGCGTGTGGCCCCTGCGAATCTGCATATCCTCTTGCGACAGGTTCTAACAGCTTTCTGAATTATTGTAATTTATAAATTTTAATTTGAATGATAATTTCTAATTATGATATGAAGCGACCTGTCCGCAGCCCTTGTGCCGGTGGAATGCACGGGCCTTTTGGGTCGGCGAAAGAGGTCAGTTGCGCGGCCGGGCGCGGTCCATCAGGCCGCGGATCCAGCGGCCCGAGGCCCAGGCCGCCGGCACGCCCAGCACCAGCGCGGCACCGGCCGCCCGGATGGGCGCCAGCACCGGCAGGCCGATCCAGCTGGCCAGCAGCGACAGCATGAACAGGTTGATCCAGACCGCCGCCGCCGCGAAGGGATAGAACAGCAGCGCCAGTTTCCAGACCGGCCAGCCGTCAGTGGCTGGTTCCGTCCTCGAAGGTGATCTTGTTCCAGACATTGTATTTCCCCGAAGGCTTGCGCATCGGCAGCCGCTTCACCTCGTCCAGCGTTTTCGCATCATAGATCACGACAGCGCCCTCGTCCTCCCAAAGCGAAACCAGCACATGGCTGCCGTCGCGGGTGAATTCGCTATGGGCGAATGTCTGGCCGGGAAAGGGCGCGAGCGTCTTGACGATCTCGAGCGTCTGCTTGTCGATGACGTGCATCTCGTCCTTGTGCGGGCCAAAGAACACATCCGCCCAGACATAGGGGCTGGTGGCATGGCCGCGCAGGAAAAAGCCGGGGCCGCTCGTCTTGATCTGCTTGACCAGGCTCCAGTCCTGCATGTCGATGACCGAAAGCACGCCCTCGCCCAGATGCGGGGTGGCCATGACGCGGCGGCCGTCTCTCTCCCAGGTGATGCCCGAGCCCAGATGCGGCATGCCGGGCAGGGGCAGTTCCGCCACCTTGTGCCCGTCGTCCAGGTCGATTGCCACGCCCTTGTCGCCGTCGCGGTTGGCGCCGATCAACTGCCGGTAGTCGGGCGAGAAGAAGAAATCGTCCAGCGGCTCGTCGATGGGGATGCGGCGGATGGACAGGTCGGTCGTCGCGACCTCCCAGATCTCGGGCGCGTCCTTCAGCGCCAGCACGAAGCTGTGGCGCTGCGGCGCCTGATAGACGGCGCTGACCCGGCTGGGGATGCCGTCGACCTGCGTGGCGATCAGTCGCAGCGGGTTCAGGTCCGAATCGAGGATGGTCAGGCTTTCCGGCAGATAGTTCGCCACCGCGATGCGCTGGCCGTCCGGGCTGATGGCGATGTTGCGGCTGTTCAGCGCGGCGCGGATGCGGCCGACTTCGGCCAGCGACCAGATATCGTATTTCTGCACCCAGCCGTCGCGCGACATGATGTAGACGAAGCGCCCGTCGGGGCTGAATTTCGGCCCGCCATGCACAGCAAAGGGGGTGGCGAAGCGGGCCAGCACCTCGAACGTGTCGCCGTCCAGCACGCTGACGTGATGGTCGCCCGTCTCCACCACCAGCGTGATATTCAGCGGATCGGCGGCAAAGACCGGCTTTTCCGCCGACTGGTAGTCGGGATTCATCTCGCGGCTGGCGGCGATCTGCTCGGCGCTCCAGTCCGGGCGGTGGTCCAGCGGCGCGGTGACGTAATCCACCAGTGCGGCGATGGATTCCGGCGAAAGCCGGTCGGCAAAGCCCTCCATCTGGGTCGAGACCCGGCCCTGGGCGATCACCGTGTCGATGCCTCGCACCCGGCCCAGCGTTTCGGGGATCAGCGCCGGGCCGGTGCCGCCCAAGCGGTCCTCGCCATGGCAGGCGGCGCAATGCTCGGCATAGTCGGCGGCCGGGTCGGCATGGGCCGTCAGCGGCAGGGCGAGCAGCAGGCTAAAGAAAGCGGTGGGCCGGATCATGGCTTTTTCCCCGGAAAGGCGTGACGGCAAGGCGGTCCAGGTCGGCACCTTCTGCGCCGATCTCGGAGCCCGAGAGATAGCAGGCCGGATCCTCGGCCCATGGATCGCCGGTCAGTTGCAGCGCCCGGATGCGGGTATTGCCGCCGCAGACCGCCTGATAGGCGCAGGCGCCGCAGCGCCCCTTCAGCGGCCGCGGCCGGGTGCGCAGCGTGGCCAGGATCGGGTCGTCCCCGGTCCAGATCGCCGAGAACGGCCGCTCCTTGACCGAGCCCAGCGTGTAGTCCGACCAGTAGGTGTCGGGATGGACCTTGCCCTGCGGGTCGATATTGCCGACGCCCAGGCCCGAGGAGTTGCCGCCCCACGCCTCCAGATGCGCGCGCAGATGGGCGACGGCTGCCGGCGGAAAGCGCGTCTCGGCCCAGCGCAGGAAATAGACCGCATCGGCATCGTTGTTGCCGGTCACGACCTCCAGCGGTTCGGCCCGCTCCACCGCCTCCCAGGCGCGGGCGATCAGCAGGTCCATGGCGCGGCGGGTGCGGGCATGTTCGGTATCCTCGCCCCGGTGCTTGTCGCCGCGGCCGGCATAGACCAGATGCGACAGATAGAACTTGTCCACGCCCTCGTCGCGGCACAGGTCCAGCATGGCGGGCAGGTGATGGGCGTTGCCCTCGGTGATGGTAAAGCGCAGGCCGACCTTGACGCCTTGCGCCTTGCAGGCCCGCACGCCGGCCAGCGCCTGGTCGAAGGCCCCCTCGACGCCGCGGAACCAGTCGTTCACCGCGCCGATCCCATCCAGCGAGATGCCGACATAGTCGAAGCCCAGCCCGGCCAGCCGGTCCACGTTCTGGGCATTGATCCTGGTGCCGTTGGTGGACAGCGACAGGTGGCGGAAATCGAGCCTCCGCGCCTCCTCGGCCAGTTCCCAGAAGTCGAAGCGCGACATCGGCTCGCCCCCCGACAGGATCAGGGCCGGGATACGGAAATCCGACAGGTCGCGCAGCACGGCCATGGCCTGCTCATGCGTCAGCTCGCCCGGAAACGGCCGGTCGGCCGAGACGGTATAGCAATGGCGGCATTTCAGGTTGCAGCTGCGCGTCAGGTTCCAGATTACCACCGGGCGGACCGTACCCGGCCGTGTCCGGCGGCGCGGCGGCGAGGGGTCCAGAAGCTGCTGCATATATTGGGTCAGGCGGAACATGGCTTTGCCTTTCTTAGCCGTCCTTCAGGCGCAGGCCGGTCTTTTTCAGGATCCGGGTGGAATAGAGGATGTCGTCGGCCCGGCAGGCGGGGCCGAACAGGGTGCGGACCTGCGCGCGCTTTTCCTCGACCTCGGCCCGGCTTTGGCCGTGCAGCATGGCGAACAGGTTGTAGCGCCAGACCGGCGCGCGCGGGCGCAGATAGCAATGCGTCACGAAATCCAGCGCGCCGACCTTTTCGCCCAGGGCTTCCGCCTGCGCGTCGTCCACGTCCCAGACGCTCATGCCATTCGCGGTCATTCCCAGCGCGTAATGATTGGGCGCGATGGCGATGCGGCGGATCACGCCCTGCGCATTCAGGGCCGACAGCCGGGCGATGACCTGCGCCTCGGACAGGCCCAGATCGGCGGCGATGCGGGCATAGGGCGCCTCGACCAGCGGCAACCCGGCTTGCGTCGCGGCGATCAGCCGGCGGTCGGTATCGTCCGGCGCCGTCATGCCGCCACCCTAAAGCCGATGAAGAATTCCCGCAGTTTGGGAAAGCGCCAGACGGTCAGCCCGGTCTCGGCCTCGATCCGCCGGGCGGTCTCGGCGATGCCTTCGGGCGTGGCGGTGGCGAGCACGAACCACATGTTCAGCGCATGGTCGCGAGCATAGTTGTGCGCGACCTCGGGATGGGCGTTGACCAGATCGGCGATGCGGTCGAAATCCGCCTCGGGCGCGGAGAGCGCGCAAAGGCAGAAGGCCCCGCCCATCGCCGCCGCGTCGTAGAAGGGGCCGAAGCGGGTGATGGCGCCGATCTCGCGCAGCCGTTCCAGCCGCCCGATCAGTGCGGTTCCGGTCAGGCCGAGCGCCGCGCCGGCGTCGTCGAAGGGGCGGGGGGTCAGCGGAAACCCCTCTTGCAGGTTGTTCAGGATGGCGCGGTCGGTGTCGTCCAGCGCCTCGGGCGGCAGGGTCTGGCGTCTCATGCGGCTACCTCGGCGATGGTGGCGCCGCGCTGGCGAAAGCAACGCGTCGAAAACAGGATGCGATGCGGGACCTCCTGCAACTCCGGCAAGGCGCGGGCTTGGGTCAGCACATCCATCGCCTCGGCGCGCGAGCGGGCGTGGATCATGCAGAACAGCGGCCAGTCCCACAACCCGGGCACGCAGCGGCGCTGATAGCACAGCGTCACGCCGGGAACCCCGGCCAGCGCGGTGCCGGCCGCCTCGACGGCCGCTTCGGGCAGGCGCCAGACCACCATGGCGTTCTGGGTCCAGCCAAGCGCGCGGTGCTTCACGATCACGCCGACGCGGGTCAGGATGCGCGCCTCGGCCAGCGCGCGGATGCGCGAGATCACCTCGGCCTCGCTGCGGTGCAGCGCCTGTCCCAGCGCGACGAAGGGGCGCGGGACCAGCGCCAGCCCGGAGGAAAGCGCCTGCATCAGCGCCTTGTCGCGTGGGCGCAGGGCATCCAGGTCGGCGGGCCGGTCCAATGCCATGGCGCGGCGCGGGCCGATCAGCGGAAAGCCCAGGTCGATGTTGAAGGCGCGCACAAGCGGCAGGGACAGCACGGCAAGCCCCGTCGCCGCCTCGATCCGGGCAAGGCTTTCGGCCAGCGCCGCCGCATCGGGGGCGGTGGCGACGAACCACAGGTTCCAGTCGCCCTCGCGCAGATAGGAGTGGTTGACGCCCGGCTCGGCCCCGACCAGCGCTGCGATCTTGTCCACGCGCGGGGCGGGCACCCGCAGCGCGGCCAGCGTCGAGGCGCCGGCGGTGTTCGGCCGGCAGGTGGCGCCGATGCGCGAAACGATACCCTCGTCGCGCAGGCGCACGAGACGGGCGATCACCTCGGCTTCGCCGGTGCCAAGGCGCGTGGCCATGGCGGCAAAGGGCCGGGGCTCCAGCGGCAGGTCGCGCTGGAAGCCGTCGAGCAGGCGCAGGTCCAGGTCGTCCATCGTCATAGCCCCGTCCGATGCGCGCGGTCGGTGAAGAAGATCCCCGAGGGCGCGCGCGCCTCGATCTCGCCCAGCACCTCGCGGGTGCGGGTGTCGCGGATCTCGATCCGGTTCTCGTCGCGGACCGACAGCCAGACCTCGCGGCCGCGCGGGGCGAATTCCATGTGCAGCACGCCCTTGCCGGGGGTCAGCGTGTCCAGGACCTCATGGGTCAGCACATCGACCACCTGCAGCTTGTCGTTGTCGGGCGGGGCGAAATTCACCCAGACCTCACGCTTGTCGGGACGGGCCAGCGCAAAGACCGGCTGGCCGGCCAGGTCGGTGCGGGCGATCTCGGCCAGCCCGTCGGCATCGACCCAAAGCAATTGGTGCAGCCCCACGGCGGGCAGGGCAAAGACCCCGTCGGCCAGCGTCCAGCCCTGCAGATGCGGCATCTTGTAGACCGGCAGGTCGGGCTGGTCCTTGCCGTAATCGGGCAGGAAGCGCGTGACCTTGGGCGGATCCTGCCACAGATCGACCTGCGTCAGCCCCTTTTCGCCGAAAAGCCCGACGATATAGTGGCGCCCGTCGCCGGTCAGCAGCGCGTCATAGGGGTTGGCGCCGATGCCCTCCAGCCTGGTGATCGCCGGCTGCGCGGGATCGGCGGAATGGTCGAGGATCCAGACCTCGCCCGTGTCCCAGGTGGCGACGACGAAGCGCGAGCCCGGCGCATCGGCGATGCCCACGGTTTTCGAGCCCATCGGCACGTCCGCCACTGGCTCCAGCGTCTCGGCGTCGAAGACCTTGACGCCGCCCGGCTCGTAATTCGCGACCGCGACCAGCCGGCCGTCGTCCGAGATGGCGCCGCCGATGGAGTTGCCGGCCTGCACCACGCGGTGGACCACCTGACGGGTCAGGATGTCCACCTTGGTCAAGCCGCCGTCGCGGCCGAAGACATAGGCGAAGCGTTCGTCGGGGGAATAGACGAGGCTGGCATGGGACAGATCGCCCAGGCCCTCGATCCGGCCGAGGGCTGCGCGTTCGCTGCGGTCCACGACCAGCAGCGAGCCCGCCTCGCGCTCGACGATCAGGCCCAGGTCGCCGGTGCCGCGCAATTCGTCGGCCAGCGCCGGGGCGGCGATCAGCAGGAGGGCGGCGAGAGTTGCCTTGAACATCATTCCGTCTCCGTCTTCAGAAGGTAATCGGCGATCCAGCGCGCATCGTCCTCGGTCAGCAGCGGGCGCCAGCCGGGCATGGCGGTGCCGGGCATGCCGTCCAGGATCACGTCGCTCAGGTCCTCGACGTCGCGCCCGGCCAGTGCCGCCGCCGTGATCGGGCGGCCCAGCCCGCCGGTCATCCGCAAGCCGTGGCAGGAGCCGCAATCCTGGCGCACCAGATGGCGCAATTCGTCCTGCCGCGCGGCATCGGGCGGTCCCGCAACCGTGGTCCCCGCCAGAAGCACCAGCAGGAGCGCCAGCCTAGCCATGCGCCACCAGCCGCCATTCCGGGCGGTAAAGCTCTTGGGGCAGGGCGCAATCCTCGGCCATCGCCGCGACATGGCCCACGATGAACAGCACCGGCGCCGGCAGCGGCTTGCCCGCAAGGGCGGCGGCGATGTCCTGAAGCGTCGCGTGCAGCCGCTGCTCTTGCGGGGTGCTGGCCTGCGACACGGCCAGCACCGGCAGGTCGGCCGGCATGCCGTGGCGGATCAGCTCGCGCGCGATCTCGGCCATGTTCGCGGCGCCCATATAGACGGCCAGCGTGGTCTGCGGATCGGCGAGCGAGGCCCAGTCCAGATCCAGCGCCGCGTCCCGCGCCCGATGGCCGGTGACGTGGCGCAGCCCGGTCGCGAGCCCGCGATGCGTCAGCGGAAAGCGGGCCGAGATCGCCGCCCCCTGCGCCGCGGTGATGCCGGGCACATAGTCGCAGGGGATGCCGGCTCGGGTCACGGCCTCGAACTCCTCGCCGCCGCGGCCGAAGATCGTCGGGTCGCCGCCCTTGAGCCGCGCCACGGTCAGGCCGGAAAGGCCCAGCTCGACCAGCAGGGCGTTGATCTGTTCCTGCGGCACCGGATGGAAGCCCGCCGCCTTGCCCACCGGGATGCGCCGGACATGGGCAGGGACGCAGGCCATCACCTCGTCCGAGACCAGCCGGTCATGCACCACCACATCCGCCTGCTGCAAAAGCCGCAAAGCCCGCAGCGTCAGCAATTCCGGGTCGCCCGGGCCTGCGCCGATCAGATCGACCCTGCCCATCCCCGCCTTGCCCCGCACCGCGCCGTCCGCGCCGCTGCGCGCGGCCTTTCCTTGCGCGGCCCCGTTCGTCACCGTCTTGCCGGCCATGTCCGAACCCCCATTGAAATACTGCCGGGGCGGGGGCGCGAACGCCCCCACCTGGGTTGCAACCGTTCGACTCAATAGGTGTCGGTCATGGTGTTGTAGACGTTGAACTTGCCGGTGGGGGTCACCAGCCGCTCGTCCTTGATGACGTGCTTCAACTCCAGGGTCTTGTCGTCCACCACGACCAGCGCCGATTCCTGGTCCTTGCCGTTCCAGACGCTGAACCAGACCTCGGTGCCGTCCTTGTTGAACTCGCCCTGCACGACGCGGGGCTGGCCCTCGGCGATGCCGGCCCATTCGGCGATCGGCAGCGTCTTGAACTCCGGGTCCGAACCGTCGCCCGTCATCGCCTTGGTATCGAAGACCGCGACCGAGCCCGAGATCTCGGCCTCGGGGTTCAGCGTGGCGTCGACATAGAGATATTGCGAATTCGGATGCGTCTTGATGAAGAGCGAGCCACCGCCCAGCGCCGGGAAGCTGTCCAGGATCTTCCAGGCATTGTCGGGATGGCCCTCGGGATCGGTGCCGATCAGCGCCACCGAATCGTCGCCCATGTGCGAGGTCGCCCAGACCGGCCCGAAGGTCGGGTGGACGAAGTTCGCGCCGCGGCCCGGATGCGGGGTCTGGCCGCCGGTATCCTCGATCGCGACCAGCTTGCCTTCCTTGGTGTCGATCACCACCAGCTTGTTGCGGGCATTGGCGGCGGTGATGAAGTAGCGGTGCGAGCCGTCCAGGCCGCCGTCGTGCAGGAAGCGTTCTGCCTCGATCTCGGTGGTCTTGAGGTTCTTGAGGTCGGTGTAGTCGACCAGCAGGATCTTGCCCGTTTCCTTGACGTTCACGATGAACTCGGGCCGGTAATGGCTGGCCAGGATCGCCGCCACGCGCGGCTCGGGGTGGTATTCCTGCTCGTCGTAGATCATGCCGCGCGTGGACTGGATCTTCATCGGCTCCAGCGTCTCGCCGTCCATGATGACGTATTGCGGCGGCCAATAGGCGCCGGCAATGGCGTATTTGTCCTCCCAGCCCTCCATCTTCGAGGTCTCGATGGAACGCGCTTCCGAGCCGATCTTGATCTCGGCCACGGTGGCGGGTTCCTTCATCCACAGGTCGATCATGTTGACCTTGCCGTCGCGGCCGATGACGAACAGGTAGCGGCCCGAGGCGGACATGCGGCTGATATGCACCGCATAGCCGGTGTCGAGGACCGACTTGATCTCATAGGTGGTGCCGTCGATCAGCGCGATCTGGCCGGCGTCGCGCAGCGTGACGCTGAACAGGTTTTCCAGATCCCAGTCGTTTTCCTGCTGGGTCGGCCGGTCTTCCGGCGCCACATGGACCTGCCAGGATTCGCGCATCTCCTTCATGCCGAATTCGGGTGGCGCGGCCGGGTCCAGAAGCAGGTAGTTCGCCATCAGGTCGACCTGCTCGGCGGTCAACTCGCCCGAGGTGCCCCAGTTCGGCATCCCCGCCGGCGAGCCGTAGGTGATGAAGCTTTGCAGGTAGTCGAAGCCCAGGTCGCGGGTCAGGTCGGGGGTCAGCGCCTTGCCGGTCGCGCCCTTGCGCAGGACGCCGTGGCAACCGGCGCAGCGTTCGAAATAGATCTTGTTGGCTTCGTTGTATTGGGCGTCGGACAGGGCCGGGATGCCCTCGGGCGCGCCTGGCGCCGCTACGTCCTGCTGTGCAAGGTTGTCCAGCGAGGGCTCATAGCGGTTGTCCGTCTTGGTCTTGTGATCCTCGAGTGCGGCGGCAGGATCCTTTGGCGGGGCGGCCTGCTCCTGTGCGGCGACCGCAAGCGGCCCAAGGACAAGGGCCAGGGCTGCCGAGGCCAGTAGGCCGGGTCTGGCGAATGGGGTCCTTTGTCTCATCTGGCTTTCCTATTTGCTGGCGCGCGTTCACGCCGTTCCTGGGCGCAATCCGTGTGCGGGGCTTTGACCTTTGTTAAGGCCGAGGTGCGGCATTTGCGCGATCAGCGGGACGAACCCTGGGACGCGGATGGCAATGCCCGGAAAATCCTCTCATGCGCCTAGCTGCCTGCTGCTGGCGCTGCTGGCACTGATCCTGCTGGCCCTGCCGGCGCGGCCCGAGCCGCTTGCCGCCCCCGATGCGGCACTGGCGCGGGCGCTGTTCGGCGCGGACGGGCCGGTGGTGCTGGACCGCCGCGAAACGCCGGTGCCGGGCTGGGGGGTCAGCCGCGACGGCCGGATGCTGGGCGTGATCGGCTCGACCTGGGAGATCGCGGCGACCACCGGCTATTCCGGCAAGCCGCTGGACGTGCTGGTCGCGGTCACGCCGCAGGGCGTGATCGCCGGCGCCAGACTGGTGCGCCAGACCGAGCCGGTGCTGAGCCTTGGCATTTCCGAAGCGCATATCGCCGCCTATGTGGACGGGTTTCGCGGCGTCGATCTGTCGCAGGGCGAAGGGCCGGGCCGGGCGCTGCCCGACGTCATCTCGCGCGCCACGGTTTCGACCGGGGTGATCCGCGACGGCATCCTGCGCAGCGCCCGGGTGCTGGCGCAGGCGCAGGGGCTGGGTGGCGGCGGCATCGACCGGGTCGGCTATCGCCCCGCGACATGGGCCGATCTGCTGGCCGAGGGGGCATTCGGCCATGCGTTGGTCTCGATGGCCGATGCGGCGCGCGCCTTCGCGGGTGCCAAGGTGCCGGTCGAGCCTTCGGACGCGCCGTTCCTGGACCTTTACGCCGGGCTGATCGACCCGCCGACCGTCGGCCGCAACCTGTTGGGCGCGCAGGACTTCACCGCCGCGGCAGGCGCGCTGCAACCCGGTCAGGCGCTGGTCGCGGTGCTGTCGCGCGGCCTTTACAGCCCGCGCGGCACGGAATGGCGCCGCTCGGGCCGGTTCGAGCGCATCGCCTTCGAACAGGGCGCGTTGCGGATCGAACCGGACGACGGCGATTTCGTCATGGTCGAGAAGCTTGCCCTGCCCGATGCGCCGGCCTTCAAGGAAATCAGCCTGTTTCGGCTGAACATCGACCCCCTGGCCGGCGGCATCGACCCGCGCCGGCCCTTCGACCTGGTGGTGACCGCGACCCGGCCGCTTGCCGCGGGGGACGAGGCCGCGCTGCCCATCCGCGCCACCATCCGCCTGCCCGAAGCCTATGCCGTCGCCGAGGCCCCCGCCGTTCCGCTGTGGCAGGAGTTCTGGCTGAAGAAGATCCCCGGCATCGCCGTGGTCGCGGCCATGCTGTTCCTGCTGGCGCTGATCCTGTTCGGGCAAGAGGCGCTGGTGCGCCGGCCGATGCTGTGGCGGCGGGTGCGGCTGGGCTTTCTGGCCACGACGCTGGTGGTGCTGGGCTGGGGGCTGAACGGCCAGCTTTCGGTGGTGCAGGTGGTGGCCTTCCTGAACGCGCTGTTGTCCGGCTTTCGCTGGGAGACGTTCCTGATCGAGCCGATCATCTTCCTGATCTGGTCCGCCGTCGCCTTGGGCCTGCTGTTCTGGGGCCGCGGCGTGTTCTGCGGCTGGCTGTGCCCCTTTGGCGCGCTGCAAGAGCTGGCCAATGCCGCTGCGCAGCGGCTGGGGGTGCGGCAGATCGCCGTGCCGCAGGCCCTGCACGAACGGCTCTGGGTGATCAAATACACGCTTTTCGTCGCCATCGTCGCGCTCAGCTTCTACAGCATGGAACAGGCGCTGATCCTGGCCGAGGTCGAGCCGTTCAAGACGGTGATCTCGATGCGCTTCCTGCGCGCCTGGCCCTTCGTGCTGTTCGCCTTGGCGGTGCTGGCGGGCGGATTGTTCATCGAGCGGTTCTATTGCCGCTACCTGTGCCCTCTGGGGGCGGGGCTGGCGATCCCGGCCAAGCTGAAGATCTTCGACTGGCTGCGCCGCCGCCCGCAATGCGGCCGCGAATGCCGGCTGTGCGAGACGAAATGCACTGTCGGCGCCATCGACCCCCTGGGCCGGATCAATCCCAACGAATGCGTGCTGTGCCTGCGCTGCCAGGTGGTGATGAACGACCCTGGCACCTGCCCGGTGCTGAAGCGCCGCGCCCGCAGCGCCGCCCCGACCGGAGATGCGCCATGAACCGCCGCCGCTTCCTGCTGCTGACCGCCTGTGCCGCGCTGCCCGGCACGGCACGGGCCGCGACCGAGGAATGGCAGGGCCGCGCCATGGGGGCCGATGTCACGTTGCGGCTACATGGCGCGAGCCCGGTGCAGGCGCGCGGCTTCTTTGCCGAGGCGGCGCGGCTGCTGGCCCATGTCGAGAACCTGTTCTCGCTGCATCGCGATTCGGACCTCGTGCGGCTGAACCGCGACGGGCGGCTGCGTTTTCCCGCCGCCGGCATGATCGAGCTGCTGGCCCTGTCCGACCGGCTGCACCGCGCCACCGGCGGCGCATTCGACCCGACCGTGCAGCCGCTGTGGCTGGCGCGGGCGCGGGGCGAGGACGAGGCCACGGCCCGCGCCCTGGCAGGCTGGCAGGCGGTCGACTGGTCGCAGGCCGAGGTCCGGCTGACCCGTCCCGGCATGGCGCTGACCTTCAACGGCCTCGCGCAGGGCTGGGCCGCCGACCGGCTGGCCGAGGCGGCCGTGCGCCACGACCTGGCCGAGCTTCTGATCGACGCGGGCGAGATCCGGGCGCTGGGCGTGCGGGACTGGCGCGTGGGGCTGGCCGATGCCGCAGGGTGCGAGCACCGCCGCATCCGGTTGCACGACCG
Organism: Paracoccus sp. SSJ; assembly: GCF_030234105.1. Lineage (NCBI taxonomy): Bacteria > Pseudomonadati > Pseudomonadota > Alphaproteobacteria > Rhodobacterales > Paracoccaceae > Paracoccus > Paracoccus sp. SSJ. The sequence continues at coordinate 124,482 of NZ_JASSPE010000011.1, forward strand.
TGCGGTGGCGACATCTTCGCCCGGCGGCACGCTGATCGGGCCGCATGGCCTGCCGCATATCGTCGCACCGGGCGGCGGGGTACCGCTTTGGGACACGATCTCGGTCAGTGCGGACAGCGCGGCGCTGGCGGACGGGCTTTCGACCGCGCTTTGCCTGATGCCGCCCAAGGCCGCCTGCGCCGCGCTGGCACGTCTGCCGGGCTGCCGGATCGAGCTGGCGATCGCCGCGCAGGACGCGGAATTTCCGGACAAAATGTCCAGCTTTTGCTTCGCTTGACTTTCATCAATGAGCGACTCGCGCTTGCCGGACAGTGAGGTCTTATCGGAAATAACAGATAGGGGACCCGCGTCATGAGCGAAATCATGACCAAGAACATGGCCCGGAACGTCTTCTATGGCGGGTCCATATTCTTCATTCTGATCTTTGGCGCATTGACCGTGCACAGCCATATCTACGCCCGCACCAAGGCCGTGGATGAAAGCCAGCTCACCCCCTCGGTCGTCGAGGGCAAGCATATATGGGAACGCAACGCCTGCATCGACTGCCACACGCTTCTGGGCGAAGGCGCCTATTTCGCGCCCGAGCTTGGCAATGTCATGAAACGCTGGGGCGTGCAGGACGATCCCGACTCGGCCTTCGAGACGCTGAAGGGCTGGATGGAATCCATGCCCACCGGGATCGAGGGCCGCCGGCAGATGCCCCGCTTCGATCTGACGGACGAGGAGTTCCGGGCGCTGAGCGACTTCCTGCTGTGGACGGGAACGATCAACACCCAGAACTGGCCACCGAACGACGCGGGCTGAGGGGGACACGACAATGAGATATCATTCGCAACGCATCGCCTATGCCTATTTCCTTGTGGCCATGGTGCTTTTCGCCGTGCAGGTCACGATCGGCCTGATCATGGGCTGGATCTATGTCAGCCCGAACTTCCTGTCCGAGCTCCTGCCCTTCAACATCGCCCGGATGCTGCACACCAACAGCCTGGTCGTCTGGCTGCTCCTGGGCTTTTTCGGCGCGACCTACTACATCCTGCCCGAAGAGGCCGAGCGCGAGATCCATTCGCCGCTGCTGGCCTGGATCCAGCTGGGCATCTTCGTGCTTGGCACGGCGGGCGTGGTCGTGACCTATCTGTTCGACCTGTTCCACGGCCACTGGCTGCTGGGCAAGGAGGGGCGCGAGTTCCTGGAACAGCCGAAATGGGTCAAGGTCGGCATCGCCGTCGCCGCGGTGATCTTCATGTACAACGTCAGCATGACCGCGCTGAAGGGGCGGCGGACGGCGGTGACCAACGTGCTGCTGATGGGCCTTTGGGGCCTGGTGCTGCTGTGGCTCTTTGCCTTCTACAACCCGGCGAACCTGGTTCTCGACAAGCAATACTGGTGGTGGGTCATCCATCTGTGGGTCGAGGGCGTGTGGGAGCTGATCATGGCCGCCATCCTCGCCTTCCTGATGCTCAAGCTGACCGGCGTGGACCGCGAGGTGGTCGAGAAATGGCTTTACGTCATCGTCGCCACGGCGCTGTTCTCGGGCATCCTGGGCACCGGGCACCACTACTACTGGATCGGCCTGCCGGCTTACTGGCAGTGGATCGGCTCGATCTTCTCGAGCTTCGAGATCGTGCCCTTCTTCGCCATGATGTCATTCGCCTTCGTCATGGTCTGGAAGGGCCGGCGCGACCATCCGAACAAGGCCGCGCTGGTCTGGAGCCTGGGCTGCACCGTGCTGGCCTTCTTCGGCGCCGGGGTCTGGGGCTTCCTGCACACGCTGCACGGGGTGAACTACTACACCCACGGCACGCAGATCACCGCCGCGCACGGCCACCTGGCCTTCTATGGCGCCTATGTCTGCCTGGTGCTGGCGCTGGTGACCTATTGCATGCCGCTGATGAAGAACCGCGACCCCTACAACCAGGTGCTGAACATGGCCTCGTTCTGGCTGATGTCCTCGGGCATGGTGTTCATGACGGTGACGCTGACCTTCGCCGGCACGGTGCAGACCCATCTGCAACGCGTCGAGGGCGGGTTCTTCATGGACGTGCAGGACGGGCTGGCACTGTTCTACTGGATGCGCTTCGGCTCGGGCGTGGCCGTCGTGCTGGGGGCGCTGCTGTTCATCTATGCCGTGCTGTTCCCGCGCCGCGAGGTGGTCAAGGCCGGCCCGGTGCAGGCGCACAAGGACGGTCATCTGGAGGCTGCGGAGTAAGCCATGAACGCGCATGTGAAAACCCAAGGGAACGGGGCGGTCGACGCCCCCTTCTACCTGCCGCAGGGCGACGAGGTCGCCGTCTTCGAGGCTGCCGCCGCGAACGACCTGCCGGTGCTGCTGAAAGGCCCGACCGGCTGCGGCAAGACCCGCTTCGTCGCCCATATGGCGGCGCGGCTGGGCCGGCCGCTTTATACCGTGGCCTGCCACGACGACCTGTCGGCCGCCGACCTGATCGGGCGCTATCTGCTCAAGGGCGGCGAGACGGTCTGGACCGACGGCCCCCTGACCCGCGCGGTGCGCGAGGGCGCGATCTGCTATCTCGACGAGGTGGTCGAGGCGCGCAAGGACGTGACCGTGGTGCTGCACCCGCTGACCGACGACCGCCGCATCCTGCCCATCGACCGCACCGGCGAGGAAATCGAGGCGGCACCGGGCTTCATGCTGGTGGCATCCTACAACCCCGGCTATCAGAACATCCTCAAGACGCTGAAACCCTCGACCCGGCAGCGTTTCGTGGCCATGGAGTTCGACTTTCCCGAACCCGCGCGCGAGGTCGAGATCGTGGCCCGCGAAAGCGGGCTCGACCGCGACCGTACCCTGGGGCTGGTGCGGCTGGCGGGCAAGATCCGCGGCCTCAAGGGCCAGGATCTGGAAGAGGGCGTCTCGACCCGGCTGGTGGTCTATGCCGCAAGCCTGACCCGGCGCGGCATGAACTTGGACCGCGCCATCGAGGCGGCGATGATCGAGCCCCTGACCGACGATGCCGAGGTCAAGCGCGGTCTGCGCGACCTTGCCGCCGCGATCTTCGGCTGAGGGGAAGCGCCATGGGTCTGGACCTGGAACCCTGGGAGCCCGAGGAAACCGTCGGCAAGATCTGGCACGTCTGGGCCAGCAGCTTCGGCGCGCCGCAGGAGTTCGAGGATCAGGCGGTGGCGCTTTCCGAGGTCTCGGGACGGCTCGCGGTGCTGTTCCGGGCCCTGGGCGGCGGCGCGGCGGTCGAGATCCGGCCCGCCGCCGTCCAGGCGTCGCACCATCGCATCGGCTGGCTGCGCCGGTTGGGCACCCCGGCCGAGACGGTGCCGCATGCCAGTTTCGACGGCGAGATCCTGCGCCTGCCGGAACGGCTGTCGGTGCTGCCCTCGCGGCAGGCGAACGGGGCGCTTTTCCTGTGGCTTGCGGCTTGCGCCGCGCATGGCAGTCTGGCGCCGGCGCAGGGCGACCCACTGTGCCGCGACCTGGCACGGCTGGGCGCGGCACAGCGGGCCGTCGAGGCCACGTTGCAGGATGCGCCGGGCCTGACCGGGCTTTACGACGACCTTGCCGAGCTGGTGCTGTCCTTGCGTCCCGTCGCCCCTCTGCCCCCGGCCGAGGCCGTGGTCGAGGCGCTGGCCCGTCATCTGCTGGGCGATCCGGCGCCGTTGCCGCCCCTGGCCCGCGACTGGCTGGCGATGCTGGACGACCCGCAGGTAAAGGCACCCCGCGACTATCGCCCGATGCGGCCGGTGCCGCTTTGGCCCGACCTGGCGCTGCCCGAAACGACGCTGGCCGCCGCACCGGGCGATGCGCCCGACGGCATTGCGGCCGATCCGGCCAACGCCCGCATGTTCCGCGCCCGCCGCCGCCAAAGCGACCAGCCGCAGCGCCGCGACAGCCTGATCCTGCACAAGTTCGAGGCCCTGCTGAGCTGGGCCGACCTGATGAACCTCAACCGGCATGTCGACGATGACGATCAGGACGATGCGAAGAAGGCGGCCGAGGACCAGGAAGAACTGGGCCTTGGCCAGGTGTCCAAGGCACCGGCGACGCGCCTGCGCCTGCATCTCGACCTTGCGCCCGAGGATGCGGATCTTGAGGCGGTCGCCGGCATTCGCACCTATCCCGAATGGGATGCGCGGCGCGGCCGCTACCTTGCCCATCATGTGCGCGTGCTGGAAAACCGTGCGCCCGAACATGACGAGGCGCTGACCCCGGATCCCCGCGCGCAAACCCGCATTCGCGCCGTGCGCCGCCAGTTCGAGGCGCTGCGCCCCGGTCGCCTCATCACCACCGGCCACCGCGACGGGGACGAGCTGGATGCCGAACTGACCGTCCGCGCCGCCGCCGACCTGCGCGCCACCGGCCAGGGCAGCGACCGCATCTGGCGCCAGTCCCGGCCCTTGGCGCGCAACCTTGCAGTGTCGATCCTGCTCGACGTGTCGCGCTCGACCGAAAGCGCGGTGACGGGGCGGGCGGTGATCGAGATCGAGCGCGAGGCGCTGGCGGCGCTGGCCTGGGGGCTGGACGCCTGCGGGGACCGTTTCGCGATCAACGCCTTTTCCTCGCTGAAACGCGACCGGGTGTTCCTCAGCGCCTGCAAGGATTTCGACGAGCCGATGGGTGCCGCGATCGAACGGCGCATCGCCGGGCTGCGGCCGCGCTTCTATACCCGGCTTGGCGCGGGCATCCGCCATGCCTCGGCCGGGCTTTCTGCGCAGGCCAGCAGCCGGCGGCTGCTTCTGGTCATCACCGACGGCAAGCCCAACGACCTGGATCATTACGAGGGCCGCCACGGCATCGAGGACAGCGCCATGGCGGTGCGCGAGGCGCGACGGGCCGGCCATGCCGTGCATGGCATCACCGTGGATCGCGACGCGAAAAGCTGGTTTCCCCGCATCTTCGGCCAGGGCGGCTTTTCGCTGATCCCGCATCCCGACCGGCTGCTGGCGGCGCTGCCGGTGATCTATCGGCAACTGGTGGCGTGATGCGTCTCCAGGATCTGCCGGGCGAGCCGATCATGTGGGTGCTCATCGCCTCGGAACTGCTGGTCTTTGCCGCGGGCATCACCGCCATGGCCGGGGTGCGGCTGACCGACCCGGCGGGCTTTGCCGCGGCGCAGGCGCAGTTGCATGGCTGGATGGCGGCGCTGAACACCGCGATCCTGGTCACCTCGGGCTTCTTTGCCGCCCGGGCCGAGCGTGCCTGCCGCCGGGGCGACCGGCGCGGGGCGCGCGTCGGGCTGGCGCTGGCGGCGCTGGGGGGCGCGGGCTTCCTGGCGGTGAAGGCGGTCGAATATGCCGGCGACCTGCGGGCCGGCCTGGGCATGGAGAGTCATCCGTTCTTCACCTTCTACTACCTGCTGACCGGCTTTCACGCCGCGCATGTCCTGTTCGGCATCGGCGTGCTGGCACTGGTGGCGATCCGGCTGCGCACCGAAGAGGTGCAGGCGGGCGCGGCCTTCTGGCACATGGTCGATCTGGTCTGGGTGCTGCTCCTGCCGCCCGTCTATCTGCTGGGGTAGGGGATGGATCTGACGCGCATCTGGCTGATCCTGCTGGGCCTGACCGGCGCGACCACGGCGCTGGCCTTCGTTCCCGGCCCGGCCGCCGCGGCGGCGCTGCTGGCGGTGGCGCTGTTCAAGGCCCGCGCAATCCTGGGCGGCTTTCTGCATCTGGAGCGCGGATCAGGCTGGTGGGCTGCCTTCGTCGTGCCGCTGACGATCTGGCTGGTGCTGATCTGGGGGTTGCATGTCATATGAGGGCCGGATCGCCGCCCGGAGCCCAGGCTGACAAGCCGGGTCCGGCTGTGGACCCCGGTCTTGACGAACAGCGGTTTTTGCTGGGTTCGGACCGTCTCGTGCGACAGGTCGACCAGTGGTTCATGGATCGACTGAAATGTCGTTGAGAACCTGCCTTGCCGGTGCTGTTTTCGGATGCACCCGGCAGGGCCGGATCAATCCATGGCCATCATGCGCAATTCGGCGATATCGGCGATCATGGCCTTGTCGGCCTCGATCTCGACCCCATGCTTGCGCAGCCGGGCAAAGGCGCGCGACAGGCTTTCGGGCTGCATGCCCAGATGCCCTGCGATCAGCCGCTTGTTATAGGGCAGGCGCACCTCGGCCGGGCCGGCCACGGCATCGGAGAGGTCGGCCAGGAACTGCGCCACGCGCTGCACTCCGGTATGGGCCTTGAGCCTTTCGATCTGGTCCACCAGCCCTTGCAGATGCACGAAGGTCGAGGCCAGAAGCCCGATGGCGAATTCCTGGTTTTCCAGCAGGAACTGCCGCAGCCGCGCCCCGTCGATCTGCAGGACCGTGCAGTCCGAGATCGCCTCGGCCGAGACCGGATAGGGCGTGCCGCGCAGCACCATCGCCTCGGCAAAGCTGCGGTTGCGGCCCAGGATCGCCACCACCGCCTCGGAACCGTTCGGCGTCAGCCGCGACAGCTTGATGAAGCCGTTCAGGACGATGAACACCGCCCGCGCCGGATCGCCCTGCAAAAAGATGGTCTCGCCCTCGCGATAGCTGCGGCGCTGGGCGTCCTTCAGCAGCTTGTCGCGCATCTCGGGGGTCAGTCCGTTCAGCAGAACGGACTTCTTCACCGCCTCGGGCAGGGGGGCGTTCATCGGAGCCTCATCCTTGGTTTCGCGCGGCCCGAGTGTGGCACGAGCGGCGCACAAGGAAAAGACCGTGCGTTCCACTCGGCATTTCCGGGCGTTCAGGGCGAAAGCCGATGCTCGCGCAGGGCGAAGTCCTCGTCCAGCAGCACCAGGTCGGCGGGACGGCCGGGGGCCAGCGTGCCATATCGGTCCTGCAAGCCCAGCAATGCCGCGGGGATGGCCGAGGCCATGCGCAGCGCGCGTTCGGGCGCGATGCCGACCTGACGGACCAGCACGGCGATGGCCTGCGGCAGGGTCAGGTCGGCCCCGGCCAAGGTGCCGTCGGCCAGCGTCAGCCGCCCGTCGCGGCGCAGAACCTTGCGGCCGCCCAGTTCCATCTCGGTCAGGTCGGTGCCGGCAAAGGCCATGCAATCGGTGACCAGGAAGATGCCCTCGGGCCGTGCGCCCAGCGCCAGCCGCATCACTGCCGGATGCACATGGATGCCGTCGGCGATCAGCCCGGCGCCCGGCTTGCCGGCCAGCACCGCCCCGGCCAGCCCCGGCGCGCGGTTGCCGATCTGGCTCATGGCATTGAAAAGATGCGTGGCGCAGCGGGCGCCGGCGGCAAAGGCGGCCTGCGCCTCGTCATGGCTGCAATCGCTGTGGCCCAGGCTGACCACGGCGCCCGCCCCGGCAAGGGCGGCGATCTGCTGCGGGCTTGCCGCTTCGGGCGCCAGCGTTACCATCAGCGCCGGCAGCCGGCGGGCGGCGTCGCAAAGCCGGGCCAGATCCTCGTCGGTCATCGGCCGGATCAGCGCCGGGTCATGTGCGCCCTTGCGACGCGGATCCAGATGCGGCCCCTCAAGGTGCAGGCCCAGAAAGCCCGGCACCTGCGCTTCGGCCGCCGCGATCCCCAGTGCGATGACATGGGCGGTGGCTTTTGGCGTGTCGGTGATCAGCGTCGGCAGCACGCCCGCCGTGCCAAGCGCGCGATGCGCGGCGCAGATGCGGCGCAGACCGTCCAGATCGGTCGTGCCGTCCAGCATCAGCCCTCCGCCGCCATTCACCTGCAAGTCCAGAAAGGCCGGGGCCAGGATGCCCGGCACCGCCCGCCGCCCCTTGGCCGGGGCCTCGGCCTCGGGCAGGATCGCGGCGATCTCGCCCGCCTCGATCACCAGCGCATGGCCGTCGAGGAAACGCGCGCCGTCGAAGATCCGCGCGCCGGTCAGAACCTCGGCCATCACACCGTCTCCGTCACCTTGCGCAGATGCGGCGGCGTGTCGGGATCGAAGCCGCGCCGCCGCGCCAGCCCTTCGATGAAGGCGTAGAAGCCGGCGATGGTGACCAGCGGCGCCACCAGCGGATGCAGGCCGGGGACCGAGGGCAGGGTGACCGCGCCGCCGACCTCGGTGCCGGTGATGAACACATCCGCACCCTGCGCCGCCAGCCGCTCGGCCGTGGCCTTGAGTTGCGGCAGGGCGGCGTCCTCGATCCCCAGCGCCAGCACCGGAAAGCCGGCCTGCACGATGGCGGCGGGGCCGTGCAGCACCTCGGCGGCCGAATAGGCCTCGGCATGGATGCCCGAGGTTTCCTTGAACTTCAGCGCCGATTCGCAGGCGATGGCAAAGCTGGGGCCGCGGCCGAGCACGAAGGCCGAGGATGCCCGCGCCAGCCGCGCCGAAAGGGGCGACCAGTCCAGCCCCACGGCCTGTCCGAACGCATCGGGCAGGGCGGCGACGGCATCCTGCAAGGCGTGGTCCTCGCGCCATTCCGCCAGCAGCGACAGGCCGGCCAGCACCGAGCAGACGAAGGTCTTGGTCGCGGCCACGCTTTTCTCCTCGCCCGCCTGCAAGGGCAGGCAATGGGCCGAGACCTGCGCCATCGGGCTGTCCTCGACGTTGGTGATGGCGATCGACAGCGCGCCGCCCTGGCCCGAGGCGCGCATCATCTCGACCCCGTCCGGGCTGCGGCCGGATTGCGAGATGCCGATGCAGGCCGCCTTGCCCAGCCGCAAGGGCCGGCGATAGATCGAGGCGATGGAGGGGCCGACCGAGGCGACCGGCACCCCGGCCTCGAGCTCGATGGCGTATTTCAGATAGGTCGCGGCATGGTCCGACGACCCGCGCGCCACGGTGACCACAAGGTCGGGGTCCTTGCGGCGCAGGGCGGCCGCGGCATCCAGCACTGCGTCGCGCGAGCGTTCGAGGAAGCGGGCGGCGGCTTCGGGGATCTCGGCCACTTCGCGCGCCATATGCGTCTGGCTCATCACGGGTTCCTTTCGCCTTCCGGGGCAAGTTTCAGTTCCACGGCGAAGTCGTAGGCATCGCCGCGATAGAGCGAGCGGGTGAACTCGACCACCTTGCCCGAGGGCAGGTAGGAGATGCGTTCGATCCGCAGCCCGGCCACGCCGGGGGGGACGCCCAGAAGCTCGGCGTCCTTGGCGTTCAGGTTCGCGGCCGAAATGCGCTGCACCGCCCGCACCGGCCGCAGCCCGCGGTCTTGCAGCACCGCATAAAGCGAATCGGTGACACAATCGGGATCGGGCAGGATGGCCTGCGACAGCGAGGCGCGCTCGATGGCCAACGGCACCCCGTCCGAACTGCGCACCCGTTCCAGCCGCGCCACCTTTTCGCCGACGCCCAGCCCCAGCGCCATCACCTCTTCCGGGGCGGGGGCGTGCAGGCCGCGGGCGATCCAGCGGCTTTCGACGCTGCGGCCGCGCCGGGCCATGTCCTCGGTGAACGAGGTCAGCAGCGACAGCGCCTGTTCCAGCTTTTCGACCCGGGGCGCGACGAAGGTGCCCGAGCCGCGCTTTTGCACCAACTGCCCCGAGGCGACCAGTTCCGCCACCCCCTTGCGCACGGTGACGCGCGACAGGCCGGTCATCGCCGCCAGTTCGCGCTCGGACGGCAGGCTGTCGCCGGGTTGCAGCCGCCCCGAGGCGATGGCCTCGGCGATCAGCCGGTGCAGTTGCAGGTAAAGCGGTCCGCCGCCGGTTTCCTCGAAAGCCTCGGGTGTGAAAAGCTCGCCCATCACGCCTCCTGCCGGGCCAGGTGCAGCGCCCCGTCGAGGCCCGAGCCCTTGGGCGGCCGGACCCGCCACAGCCCTTGCAGGCGGGCGGCGTAATGCGTGCCCAGCCCGCCCAGGAACACCACCGGCAGGTCGCGACCGGCTTGCAGCGTGTCGATCATGCCGCGGATTTCGGCGACGGCACCGGCAAAGATGCGCTCGGCCGCCGGATCGTCGCCGGTGACGATGCGCGGCGCGAAACCGGCGAATTCGGCGGGCCGGGCGCGAAAGCCGAATGAGATCACCCCTTCGATCCCGCCCAACTCGTCCAGCACCGCCTGCAAGAGCGGGCTCATCGGCGCGAAGCCGTCCTCGGCGCGCAGGGCCTCGGCCAGCAGCGCCCGGCCCAGCACCGCGCCGCTGCCCTCGTCGCCCAAGACGAAGCCGCGCCCGCCATATTGCCGCATCTCGCCGCCGATCTGGACGGCAAAGACCGAGCCGGTGCCCATGGCGGCGACGATGCCGTCCCCGCCCCCCAGCGCGCCGGTGGCGGCGGTCACCGCATCGGTGACGATGCGCGTGCGGCGAAAGGGCAGCATGGCCCGAAGGCTGCGGGCGGCGGCGGTGACATTGGCGCCGGCAAGGCCCAGCACCGCGGTCAGCTCGTCCAGATGGCCGTGCCCGGCGTCCTGGAGCGCGGCGCGGGCGGCGGCGAGGATATTGGCGCAGGCCCCCTCGGTCTCGACCGAGATATTGGCCGGCCCTGCCGCGCCCTGGCCGATGATCCGGCCCTCGCCATCCGCGATGGCGGCGCGACAGCCGGTCCCCCCTCCGTCTATGCCCAGGAAATATGACATGGCGACTCCTTTGGGATGACGATACCAAAACAATACCAAAAGGGAAGGGGTATTTTGATTATCCCCAGAAAACGCCATTCTATGCAGATTTTCAAGAAGGGTCTTTACAATTGGTATTGTTTTGGCATTATCAACGGAACAGGGGGAATCACATGACCGCATCCGGCACCGAGGCAAGGCATCCGGCATCGACAGGGCTTCACGCGCGCTCCGGCAGCGATGTGCTGGGCATCCTGCTTCAGGCGCAGGTCTCGGCGCTGGGCGCGCTGGAAGCCGCGCTGCCGGCGCTTGAGCGCGCGGCCGAGGCCGCCGGCGCTGCGCTGCGCCGGGGCGGCAAGCTCGGCTATGCCGGGGCCGGTTCCTCGGGGTTGATGGCGCTGGCGGATTGCCTGGAACTGGCCGGCACCTTCGGCATCGCGCCCGAACGCACGCCCATGATGTTCGCCGGCGGGGCCGAGGCGCTTTTGCATCTGAAGGGCAGCGTCGAGGACGATCCGGCGCTGGCGCTGGCCGATCTGGACCGGGCCGGGCTTGCGGCGGGGGATGTGATCTTGTGCCTCTCGGCCTCGGGGCGCACGCCCTATGCGCTGGCGATCACCACGGCTGCGCAGGAGCGCGGCGTGACCGTGGCCGGCTTTGCCAATGTGGCGGGCTCGGCCCTGCTGGAACGCGCCGACATTCCAGTGCTGATCGAGACCGGGGCCGAGGTCGTCTCGGGCTCGACCCGCATGGGGGCTGCCACGGCGCAAAAGGTGGCGCTGAACATGCTCTCGGTGCTGGTCGCGATCCGGCTGGGCCATGTCCATGACGGCTACATGGTCAACCTGGTGGCCGACAACATCAAGCTGGTGGACCGCGCCGCCCGCATCGTCGCCGCCGTGGCGGGCGTGACCCGCGACGAGGCCGAGGTCGCGCTGTCGCGCACCGGCGGCGCGGTCAAGCCCGCGATCCTGGTCGCGCGCGGCATGGCGTCTGACACGGCCGAGGCGCGGCTGGCCGAAACCGGGGGCCTGCTGGCCCCGCTGATCTGATTTCAACCAGAGGGTCCGCGAGAGACCCGATGCCGAAGGGAGAAGACCATGACCAAGACCATCCGCCTGGCACTGCTGACCAGCACCCTGCTGACCGGCGCCGCCTGGGCCCAGGACGTCACGCTGACCATCGAGAGCTGGCGCAACGACGATCTCGCCATCTGGCAGGAAAAGATCATCCCGGCCTTCGAGGCCGCCAATCCCGGCATCAAGATCAATTTCGCGCCCTCGGCGCCGCCGGAATACAACGCGGTGCTGAATTCCAAGCTGGATGCGGGCTCGGCCGGCGACCTGATCACCTGCCGGCCCTTCGACGCCTCGCTGGAACTGTTCAAGAAGGGCAAGCTGGCCGATCTGAGCGACCTGGTGGCGATGGCCAATTTCTCGGACGTGGCCAAATCGGCCTGGCAGACCGATGACGGCGCCCAGACCTTCTGCGTGCCGATGGCCTCGGTGATCCATGGCTTCATCTACAACAAGACCGCCTTCGACGAACTGGGCCTGACCCCGCCCAAGACCGAGGCGGAGTTCTTTGCGCTGCTCGACAAGATCAAGGAAGACGGCACCTATATCCCGATGGCCATGGGCACGGCCGACCAGTGGGAAGCCGCGACCATGGGCTATCAGAACATCGGCCCGAACTACTGGCATGGCGAGGAGGGCCGCAAGGCGCTGATCGAGGGCACGTCGAGCCTGACCGACGATGGCTGGGTCGCGCCCTTCCGCCAACTGGCGAAGTGGAAGGACTACCTGGGCGACGGGTTCGAGGCGCAGACCTATCCCGACAGCCAGAACCTGTTCACGCTGGGCCGCGCCGCGATCTATCCGGCTGGCTCGTGGGAGATCGGCGTCTTCGGCCCGCAGATCGGCGGCGCCTTCGAGATGGGCGCCTTTCCGCCCCCCGTCCCGGCCGAGGGCGACACCTGCTATATCAGCGACCATACCGACATCGCACTGGGGCTGAATGCCGCGACGAAGCACCCGGAAGAGGCGCGGAAATTCCTGGAATGGGTCGGCTCGTCGGAATTCGCCTCGCTTTACGCCAATGCGCTGCCGGGCTTCTTCTCGCTGAACTCGGCCCCGGTCGAGATGGAGGATCCGCTGGCCAGGGAATTCGTCGGCTGGCGCGAGACCTGTGAGCCCACCATCCGCTCGACCTACCAGATCCTGTCGCGCGGCACGCCGAACCTGGAGAACGAGACCTGGACCGCCTCGGCCAACGTGATCACCGGCGCCGAGACGCCCGAGGCCGCGGCCGAGAGGCTGCAACAGGGCCTGGCCGCGTGGTACGCGCCGCAGCAGAAGTGACGCCTGGCCGGGCCTGACGGCCCGGCGATGGCGGGGGGCTTTCCGCCCCCCGCACCCCCCGAGGGTATTTTTCAAACGGAAAAAGGAGGGCGTCATGGCGCAGCGGAAAGCGTTTCGCTGGCATATCGCGGTGTTTCTTGCGCCTGCGGTGCTGGTCTATACCGCCATCATGATCGTTCCGCTGTTCGGGACGCTGAACCTGTCGCTGTTCAATACGGGCGAGGAAGGGCGGGTCTTCGTGGGCCTGCGGAACTTTGCCACGCTGTTCGGCGATCCGCGCTGGTCGGCGAGTTTCTGGAACGCGCTGGGCAACAACGCCTGGTTCTTCCTGGTTCACATGCTGGTGCAGAACCCGGTCGGCGTGGCGCTGGCGGCGCTGCTGAGCTCGCCGCGGCTGCGGGGGGCGGCGTTTTATCGCACCGCCATCTTCATCCCGACCATCCTGTCCTTCGTCATCGTCGGCTTCGTCTGGAAGCTGATCCTGTCGCCGATCTGGGGCATTGCGCCGGGGATGCTGGATGCCGTCGGGCTGAAGGGGCTGTTCGCGCCCTGGCTGGGCCGCGAAGGCACGGCGTTGACCACGCTGGCGCTGATCTCGGTCTGGCAGTTCGTCGGCATCCCGATGATGCTGATCTATGCCGCGCTGCTGTCGATCCCCGACGAGGTGATCGAGGCGGCCGAGATGGACGGCGTCACCGGCTGGTCGCAGTTCTGGAAGATCAAGCTGCCGCTGATTCTGCCCTCGATCGGCATCATCTCGATCCTGACCTTCGTCGGCAACTTCAACGCCTTCGACCTGATCTACGTCACCCAAGGGGCCTTGGCGGGGCCGAATTTCTCGACCGACATCCTGGGGACGTTCCTTTACCGCACCTTCTTCGGCTTCCAGTTGCAGATCGGCGATCCGCATATGGGCGCGACCATCGCCACCGCCATGTTCGGCATCATCCTGCTGGGTGTCAGCTTCTACCTGTTCGCCATCCAGCGCCGGCTGCGCCGCTATCAGTTCTGAGGTGAGACCATGAGCCAAGCCCGCCATTCCACCGCACGCAGCCTGGCCGCCCATGCCGTGCTGATCCTTTACACGGTGATCGCGCTGTTCCCGGTCTTCGTCGTGGTCATCAACAGCTTCAAGAACCGCCGCGCGATATTCGCCGATCCGCTGGCCGTGCCGACGGCCGAAAGCTTCGACCTGGTCGGCTATCGCACGGTGCTGGCGCAGGGGGATTTCGTCCTTTATTTCCAGAACTCGCTGATCGTGACCGTGGCCAGCCTGTTCTTCGTGCTGCTGTTCGGCGCCATGGCGGCATTCGCCCTGTCGGAATACCGCTTTCGCGGCAACATGCTGATGGGGCTGTATCTCGCGCTGGGGATCATGATCCCGATCCGGCTGGGCACCGTCGCCATCCTGCAGATGATGGTGGCATCGGGGCTGGTGAATACGCTGACGGCGCTGGTGCTGGTCTATACGGCGCAGGGGCTGCCGCTCGCGGTGTTCATCCTGTCGGAATTCATGCGCGGCGTCTCGGACGACCTGAAGAATGCCGGCCGCATCGACGGGCTTTCGGAATACACCATCTTCTTCCGGCTGGTCCTGCCCTTGGTGCGCCCCGCCATGGCCACCGTTGCCGTATTCACCATGATCCCGATCTGGAACGACCTGTGGTTTCCGCTGATCCTGGCGCCCAGCGAGGCGACCAAGACCATCACGCTGGGCAGCCAGGTCTTCATCGGCCAGTTCGTCACCAACTGGAACGCTGTGCTGGCGGCGCTGAGCCTCGCCATCCTGCCGGTGCTGGTGCTCTACCTGATCTTCTCGCGCCAGCTCATCCGCGGCATCACCGCCGGCGCGGTGAAATGACGGCCATCGACATGAACGCCAACAAGGAGTGATCCCGATGGGAGCCCTGACCCTTAACCAAGTCACCAAGTCCTTCGGCACCACCCAGGTCATCAAGGGCGTCGACCTGAATGTCGAGGATGGCGAGTTCTGCGTCTTCGTCGGTCCCTCGGGTTGCGGCAAGTCCACGCTTCTGCGCATGATCGCCGGGCTCGAGGACGTGACCTCGGGCGACGTGACCATCGACGGCGCGCGCGTCAACGACCTGGCCCCGGCCCGGCGCGAGATCGCCATGGTGTTCCAGAGCTATGCGCTCTACCCGCACCTGACCGTGCGCGACAACATGGGGCTGGCGCTGAAGCAGGCCGGCACGCCCCGGGCGCAGATCCTGCAGGCGACCGAGAAGGCGGCCGAGATGCTGGCGCTGGCGCATCTGCTGGAGCGGCGCCCGGCCGAGCTGTCGGGCGGCCAGCGCCAGCGCGTCGCCATCGGCCGCGCCATCGTGCGGCGGCCCAAGCTGTTCCTGTTCGACGAGCCGCTGTCGAACCTTGACGCCGCGCTGCGCGTGCAGACCCGCATCGAGATCGCCCGGCTGCATCGCGAATTGGGCGCGACGATGATCTACGTCACCCACGACCAGGTCGAGGCGATGACGCTTGCCGACAAGATCGTCGTCCTGCGCGGCGGCGTGGTCGAGCAGGTCGGCCGGCCGATGGACCTCTACAACGACCCGGACAACACCTTCGTCGCCGGTTTCATCGGCAGCCCGCAGATGAATTTCCTCGATGCCGGCAAGTTGGGCCTGCGCTCGGACAGGCTGGGCATCCGCCCCGAGCATCTGGTGCCCGGCGGCGGCCAGATCAGCGGCCGCGTCAGCCATGTCGAGAAGCTGGGCGGCGAGACGCTGGTCTATCTTTCCTCGGACGACCACGGGCTTCTGACCGTGCGGCTGTTCGGCGAGCAGGACTATGCCGTGGACGAGGTGGTGGGACTGGGCTTCGAGCCGAACCGCGCCTTTCACTTCGACGCCGAGGGCCGGCGGCTGCGCTAGATCACCACCACGCCCGAATGCTTGGCCTTGTGCTCGGGCTCGACATGGATGGTGATCAGCGCGCCGGGCAGCTTGCGCTTCAGCGCCTGCTCGATCCGGTCGCAGATGTCGTGGGCCGCATCGACCGTGGTCTGGCCGTCCACCACCAGGTGGAAGTCGATGAAGGTGCGCGGCCCGGCATGGCGGGTGCGCAGGTCATGCGCCTCGATGGCGCCGGCGGCGGCGTCCGAGATGGTGGCGCGGATATCGGCCAGCGTGTCCTCGGACACCGCCTCGTCCATCAGCCCCGACAGCGAGCTGGCCATCACCTTCCAGCCCGACCACAGGATGTTGAGCGCGACCAGCGCCGCCAGCGCAGGGTCCAGCACCGCCCAGCCGGTCACGACCGCCAGCGTCACGCCGGCCACCACGCCCACGGACGAGATCACGTCCGACAGCAGGTGACGCCCATCCGCGACCAGCGCCGGCGATCTCAGCCGGCGGCCGCGGGTGATCAGCACCCAGCACCACAGCCCGTTCAGCACGCTGGCCAGGCCGTTGACCAGCAGCCCCTCCAGCGGCGCGTCCAGCATGCGCGGGTTCTGGAAACCGTGCCAGGCTTCGCGCAGGATCAGCAGCGCGGCGACGATGATCATCACCCCCTCCAGCACGGCGCTGAAGAATTCCGCCTTGTGATGGCCATAGGGATGGTCCCTGTCGGCGGGCTTGGCGGCGACGCGGATGGCGATCAGCGCGGCGACGGCGGTGGCCACGTTCACCGTGCTTTCCAGCGCATCCGAAAGCAGCGCGACCGAGCCGGTCAGCCACCAGGCCAGCGCCTTGAGCGCCAGCACGATCAGGCCGACGACGATGCTGCCGAAGGCGATCTTCTCGGTCGCGGACATGCGCGCTTTCCTTTCCGAATCCGTCGCGCGGGGGTTTTAGCCGGGATGGCTGCCCGGGCCAACCGCCGTTGCCGGGCCAAGGCGGCAGGCCCCGGGGGCGGGGAACCTTCCGCGCGTCTTGCCCGGCCTCCACCTGCGCGCGATCCCGGGCCGCGCAGTATTGCTGCGAATCGCATTTCATGACACATGAATGGCGATTCGTGACAACAAACGGGACGCTCAAGACTCACGCCTCGGCTGGGAGATTGCACATACCTATAGGCGTGCGCGATGTGGGCAATACGCGTATCGCGGCACTGTCCGAAGATGCAGTTCATGCCTGAACTGTCGGCAAGGACGGATCGCCAGTTGCGGAAACGGTTGGAGAGCCAGGCAAGGGCCCGGCCGCCGACCGCCACCTGAAAAAAGCGATCCGGCATGACTGTCGACCGCAAGGGTTGAGTGCGATGGAATCGCGCAGGGTGTTAACCAGACAGTATCCTGTGCCCACATAGTATTGGGTAGAACTTGCCAGGTTCAAGGTTGACGGTGAGTTGTTAATGATTGGAGAGGAACATGGAGGTATCCCCAAAAACCGTTGTCACGTTTTGCAACGGCTCGTCCGTAACGCCTTGCCCCCTGTTCATCCGCGCCATTGTCAGGAATTGCAGGTTCCAGATCTTTGCCATTTTCTGCATGGTCCTGCTTGTCTTGATGCGCCCCTATCGGGCCCATGCCGAACTGGATAAATGGCAGTCCGTTTCGATAATATTTTCCATGGGGGTGGTCGTCCTTGCCCTGTATTTCCTGCTTTTCTCGCTTGCGGGGAAATTCGGCGGCCGGCTTGGCATTCGCAGCGTCCATACGATCTGGATGGTCCTGCTGACATCGTTCATCGCGACGTTTCTGGGCGAATGGAGTGTTTCGCTGTTCGATGGGCCCAGATTGCCCGTTCGTGAAACCACGTTCCTGTGGGTTTTCCATTTCGCGATCTTCCTTGGGCTGGAAGTCGTTTTTGGAATTTTTGTCCTTCCCGATGAGCGTTGTTGCAGAACTCATGAGCTTCCGGGATTCACGGCGTGAATCCGGTGGGTTAAGAGCCTGCCATGAGCAAGCCCGAACCTGCCCGCTACCGTACGACCAACTGGAAATCCTATAACGACGCG
>NZ_JASSPE010000012.1:0-139948 GCF_030234105.1 Paracoccus sp. SSJ
CGCCGGATCCTCGCCCACCAGCACCACCGCCAGCCCCGGCACCACCCCGTGCGCGGCCTCCAGCCCGGCAACCGCCGACGCAACGCGGCCCCGGACACCAGAAGCAAAAGCCTTGCCGTCGATGATCGTGCCGCGGTTCCTTGCAGCCATGTTCACGCCCCTTCCCCCTTCAGGCGCCCGGCGGCTTCCTCGAGCGCGTGCCAGAGCGCGCCGGCCAGCGACCGCATGCCGATCACCGCCAGCCGGTCCTCGCCCCGGCGGATCAGGAAGACCCCCATGTGATGCAGGCCGGTGCGCGTGGCCGAGCCCGGCCCGAAGGCCGCGGCGTCGATATTCACCAGCTTTTCCATCAGCGCCCGGATCGGCGCCCCGCCTCGGTCCGAGACGACCTCGAAAGCGGTCCAGCCGTCGCTCTGCTCGGTGATCGAGCAGCCCGGTGCCTCGGCCGCCAGCGCGGCGGCGAAATCGCTTTCAGCGCGGTCCTCGGCCTCGATCATCCATTGACCGGGGCCGGTCCAGAAAGCGGCAACGCCTTGGCCCGCCTGCC
Source organism: Paracoccus sp. SSJ (assembly GCF_030234105.1). Classification (NCBI taxonomy): domain Bacteria; kingdom Pseudomonadati; phylum Pseudomonadota; class Alphaproteobacteria; order Rhodobacterales; family Paracoccaceae; genus Paracoccus; species Paracoccus sp. SSJ. The sequence continues at coordinate 548 of NZ_JASSPE010000012.1, forward strand.
ATGCGCCCGGTCCCGGCAGGGCCAGGCCCAGGGGCGCGGGCTGCGTCGCACCCCTGCGCAGCGCCAGCGAGGCCAGCGCCAAGCCGGCATTCTCGGTGATGGTCAGGGCACCGAAGGCGTGCCGGGCGGGGGCGTGCGCGCCCAAGGCGGTAATGGGGGTCAGGTCAGTCACGCAGGCGCCCTCCTTCCGGGTCGATGAAATGCGGCGGGACGACGCGCAGCGCCACCTTTTGCCCCTGCAGCGGATTGGCGGCGATCACTGTCTCGCCCATGCGGGTGCCGCCATCGGCCAGGAAGCCCAGCCCGATGCTTGACCCGACATGCGGCGAATGACAGGCCGAGGTGATCCAGCCCTGGTCGGTCTCGGTCCGATGCTCGGCCCCCTCGGCGAAAAGATGCATGCCGGCAAGGACGGGCTGCGCCGGATCGACGGGTTGCAGCCCCACCAGCACCCGGGTTTCGGCCGCCAGCCCCTCGCGCCGGGACATCACGGCGCCGATGCCGTCTTTCTTGCTGCTGACCATGCTGCTGACCATGCGGCCCAGTCCCAGCATCTGCGCCGTGGTCTGCCCGTTCAGCTCGTTGCCGGCGGCATGGCCCTTTTCGATACGCATCACGCCAAGCGCCTCGGTGCCGTAGGGGGTGGCGCCCAGATCGGCGCCTTTCTCCATCAGCCGCTCGATCAGCGCCTGGCCATAGCGGGCCGGCACCGCGATCTCATAGGCCAGCTCGCCCGAGAAGCTGATGCGGAAGAGCCGCGCCCGAAGCCCGCCGCAAACCATCAGGCCAGCGCAGGCCATGAAGGGAAATGCCTCGTTCGACAAGTCGAACCCGTCCACGATCCGCTCCAGCAGCCGGCGTGCATTGGGACCGGCCACGGCGATCTGCGCCCAGGCGTCGGTGGTCGAGATCAGCTGCACGTCCAGCTCGGGCCAGAGGCATTGGCGGGCGAATTCCATCTGCCGATAGACCGGCCCCGCCTGGGCGGTGGTGGTGGTGGTGACGTAATGATCCTCGGCCAGCCGGGCGCAGGTGCCGTCGTCCCAGGCCATCCCGTCCTCGCGCAGCATGAGGCCATAGCGGACCATGCCGACCTTGAGGCTTTTCATGGCATTGGCATAGATCCGGTCGAGAAACTCGCCGGCATCCGCGCCCTGCACATCCACCTTGCCAAGCGTGGTCACGTCGCAGATGCCGACGCCCGCACGGGTGGCCAGGACCTCGCGGTCCACGGTCTGGCGCCAATGCGTCTCGCCCGGGCGGGGGAAGTATTGCGCCCGCACCCAGGGTCCGACCTCGACAAAGACGGCGCCCTGCGCACGCGCCCATTCATGCGTGGGCGTCAGGCGGCGCGGGCGGAAATGCGGCCCCGTGTCGCCGCCGCCCAGCACCGACAACGACACGCCGCTGTAAGGCGGGCGAAAGATCGTCGTGCCGGTTTCCGGGATCGGCTTGCCGGTCAGTTCCGACATGACCGCCAGGGCGGTGACATTCGCGGTCTTGCCCTGGTCTGTGGCCATGCCCAGCGTGGTCCAGCGCTTCAGGTGTTCGACCGGGCGCATGTTTTCCTGATGCGCCAGCTTGATGTCCTTGACGGTCACGTCGTTCTGGAAATCGACCCAGGCGCGACCCTTGCCCGGCACATGCCAGAGCGGGCGCAGACCGGCCGGCGCATCCTCGGCCGCCGGCAGCTCGGCGGACCGGGCCTCGATGCCAAGCTGGGCCAGCGCCTCGACCGCAGCCCCGGCGCCCGAGCGCAGCGCGGCAGCGGTGCTGCCCTGCCCCTTCGCGGCACCGGCGGCGATCAGCCCGCACGGCCCGCCCTCGCCGGGAACAAAGGCCTGCAGCGCCGCGTCCCAGACCGGGCGGCCGCGATGGTGCGAGGCCAGATGCACGTTCGGGTTCCAGCCGCCCGCGACGCCGAGCGCGCCGCAATCCAGCCATTCCCTGCGGCCGTCGCTGTCGATCTGGACCCCGCGCAGGCCCAGACGGCCCTTGGCATCGCAGACCATGCCGTGGACCAGCCGGTAGTGGCCCTGCGCCTGCGCGTCCGAACGGCTGTCGATCACCGCCGCGACCTCGATCCCCTTGGCGGCAAGGTCCAGCGCCGTGCGGTGGCCGTCGTCGTTATTGGTAAAGATCGCCACCCGCCTGGCCGGGCTGGCCGCCCAGCGGTTGGCATAGGCGCGCATGGCGCCGGCCAGCATGATGCCGGGACGGTCGTTGTTCCGGAACGGGATATGCCGTTCGATGGCACCGGCGGCCAGCACGGCGCGGCTGGCGGTGATCCGCCAAAGCGTCTGGCGCACCTGCCGCCCCGGCTCGGGCAGGTGATCGGCGACACGCTCGACCGCGCCATAGACGCCGTGGTCGAAGGCGCCGAACACCGTGGTCCGACGCAGGATGCGGACATTGGGCAGCGCCGCAAGCTCGGCCTCGGCCTGCGCGACCCATTCGGTCGCCGGGGCATCGTCCAACAGATGGCTTTCGGCAAGCAGCCGACCGCCCAGGCGGAAATCCTCGTCGGCCAGAATGACCCGCGCCCCGGCCCGGCCAGCGGTCAGCGCCGCCGAAAGACCCGCCGCGCCGCCGCCGATGACCAGCAGGTCGCAATGCAAAAAGCCCTTGTCATAGGCATCGGGATCGGGCTGCATCGACAGGCTGCCCAAGCCCGCCGCCCGGCGGATCGCCGGCTCGTAAAGCTTTTCCCAGAAGGCGCGCGGCCACATGAAGGTCTTGTAATAGAAACCCGCCGCGAAGAAGGACGAGAACAGGTCGTTCACCGCCAGCAGGTCGAAGCCCAGCGGGCCGACATGGTTCTGGCTGGCGGCCTCAAGCCCATCGTAAAGCTCGGCCACGGTGGCACGGCTGTTGGGCTCTTTCCGGGCGCCGCTGCGCAGTTCCACCAGCGCATTCGGTTCCTCGGACCCGGCCGAAAAGACGCCGCGCGGCCGGTGATACTTGAAGCTGCGGCCCATCAGCCGCACGCCGTTCGCCAACAGCGCCGAGGCCAGCGTGTCGCCGGGATGGCCGGCATAGGTCCGGCCGTCGAAGGTGAAGCGCAGGTTGCGGGCGCGGTCGATCAGCCCTCCGGTCAGCCGGGTCATGCGGCACCGCCTTTCAGCTTGACGTCGCGCGCTAGCTCGGCGCCCAGGATCTCGTGCGTGGTGGTGTCGCGGGTCACGACCAGCCAGGAGCGGTCGCCCTGCTCGTGAAACCACAGCTCGCGATGCACACCGGCAGGGTTGTCGCGCAGATAGACGTATTCGGCAAAGGCGGCCTCGGCGCCCTCGGCCATGCCGTCGGGGCGGTTCAGCAGCACGGCATCGCCCAGATAGGTGAATTCCTGTGCGTCGCGCAGGCCAAGAAGGGGATGGGGGATCAGCATGGCGACCTCAATGCAGGTTCGGTTGGGCACCCACGCCCTTTTCGTCGATGACATAGCCGCGCGCGAAACGGTCCAGGCGATAGGCGCTTGCCGTTTCGTGCGGGCGGCCGGTGGCCAGCAGATGGGCAAAGGCATAGCCGCTGGCGGGCGTCGCCTTGAAGCCGCCATAGCACCAGCCGGCATTCAGATAGAGCCCCTCGACGGGCGTGCGGTCGATGATCGGGCTGCCGTCCATGGACATGTCCATGATGCCGCCCCAGACGCGCAGCAGCCGCGCCCGGCCGATCATCGGCATCAGCGCCATGCCGCCCTCGGCCACGTCCTCGATCACCGGCAGGTTGCCGCGTTGAGCATAGGAGTTGTAGCCGTCGATGTCGCCGCCAAAGACCAACCCGCCCTTGTCGGACTGGCTGACGTAGAAATGCCCGGCGCCGAAGGTGATGACGCCCGGGATGGTGGGCTTCAGCCCCTCGGAAACGAAGGCTTGCAACACATGGCTTTCGATGGGCAGCCGCATCCCCGCCATGGCCATGACCCGGCTGGATGAGCCCGCCACCGCCACGCCGACCTGGCCGGCGGCGATATAGCCGCGCGTCGTCTCGACCCCGCTGATCCGGCCGCCGTCGATGCGAAAGCCGGTGACCTCGCAGTTCTGGATCAAGTCGACGCCGCGCATGTCGGCGCCGCGGGCATAGCCCCAGGCCACGCCGTCATGGCGCGCGGTCCCCGCCCGGCGCTGCCACAACCCACCCTTGATCGGGAAGCGGGCATTGTCGAAGTTCAGGAACGGCGCCATGGCCCGGACCTGCTCGCGGTCCAGCAACTCGGCATCCGCGCCCGCCAGCAGCATGGCGTTGCCGCGCCGGCGGAAGGCATCGCGCTGCGCATCCGTATGGCACAGGTTCAGGATGCCGCGCTGGCTGACCATGGCGTTGAAGTTGAACTCCTGCTCCAACCCCTCCCAAAGCTTCATCGAGAACTCGTAGAAGGGCTCGTTGCCCGGCAGCAGGTAGTTCGAGCGGATGATCGTGGTGTTCCGCCCGATATTGCCCGAGCCGAGCCAGCTTTTCTCCAGCACGGCGATGCGCGCGCGGCCGAATGTCTTGGCGAGGTAATAGGCCGTCGCCAGCCCATGCCCGCCGCCGCCGACGATGATGTAGTCATAGGCCGGCTGCGGCTCGGGGTTGCGCCATAGCGGCTTCCACCCCTTGTGCCCGGTCAGCGCCTCTCTGATGACCCGCAAGCCCGAGAAATGCATGGCGATAATCTCCTTCTTCGACTCGAATCTGGCACAGCCTGGCATTAGCGATGCGCCAGAAAGGGACATTGCCTTGCCTGTTTCGGACATGGATGGCAGGCTGGCGGCGAAACCCAAGGTCCACCATGCGCCCCGATTCCCGCCCCCGCCGCTACGGCTTCCTGCTGCTGCCGGATTACGCGCTGATGTCCGCCGCCTCGGCGGTCGAGCCGCTGCGCGCGGCGAACCTGCTGAGCGGCCGTCCGCTCTACGACCTGCAATTCGTCTCGATCGAGGGGGGCTTCATGCCCAGTTCGGTCGCGGGCGGGTTCGAGACCATCGCACTGGCCGAGGCCGACGAGAACCTGGACATCCTGTTCGTGGTGGCGGGGGGCGATCCGCTGGCGCAGCGCGATCCCCGGGTGCTGGCCTTCGTGCGTCGGCTGGCGCGGCGCGGGGTGGCGCTTGGCGGCATTTCGGGCGGGGCGGCGATTCTTGCTGCGGCGGGGGTGATGGCGGCGCGGCGCTTTACCATCCACTGGCAGCATCTCGACGCCATGCGCGAGACCTGGCCCGATGCGCTGATCGAGCGACGCCTGTTCGTCATCGACCGCGACCGCTTCACCTGCGCCGGGGGCATGGCGCCCTTGGACATGATGCATGCGCTGATCGCTTCGGCGCATGGAGCCGCGCTGGCGCGGGCGGTCAGCGACTGGTTCATCCATACCGGCATCCGCGAAGCCGAGGCGCCACAGCAGCTTGATCCGGCACGTAAATACGACCTTCATCATCCGGCGCTGGTTGCCATGGTCGAGCTGATGACCAGCCATATCGCCGATCCGCTGGGGCTGGAGGACCTGGGCCAGCTTTGCGACATCACTCCGCGCCATCTGGAGCGGCTGGCCCAGGCGCAGCTCGGCGAAAGCGTGATGCAGTTCTATCGCCGACTGCGGCTGGACAAGGCCCGGGAACTGCTGACGCAATCCGGCCTGCCGCTGGCCGAGATCGCGTTGGCGACCGGCTTTGCCAGCCGCAGCCATTTCAGCCGCAGCTTTCGCGCGCAGTTCGGAATCAGCCCCTCATCGCGGCGTCAGAACCATGCGCGGCCCGAGGGTCAAGCATGCTCCGCAACACCGCCGAGCAGCATATCCCAGAAGGCATCGCCTATTTCGGCCGGGCGCAGCGCGCCTTGTTCGGACGACGAGGAGGCGCGGTGCGGATCGGATAACGGGTCCGCGGGTTTTCCGCGCCGCGCTCTGCACGGATCGGGTCCCGTGCGCCCTTCCATCGCTCCGCATGGCCGGCTGGCGTGATGCAACGAATGCGCCCTGGCATTTTGATGCACCAGGAAAGCCGATGCCGAACGGGATCACAGCCTTAGGAAGCCTCCATCATCTCTGCGTGAGATTGGCGCCGATGCCCATCACAGCCAACAAACAGGCGAAAAACTTCCCCCGTCACGCCGCCCGGCACCAGGACCGGGCGGCATTTCGTCGCGAGCAGGGGCCGTCAGTTGGCGGATTGCAGATAGCCTTGCCAGCGCGCCAGGAATGCATCGCGCCCAGCTGCCGCCTCGGTTTCGTCGGTGGGAAAGACCTTGATATCTTCGATGGCGGGCAGGTCGGCATGGTCGCCCACCACGATGTCGCTGCGGCTGGGACGACGGAAGGTGCTTTCCAGCAGCGCAACCTGGGTTTCCTTCGACAGGATCGCGTCCATCGTCCGCTGCGCCAGTTCGGGGTTGGGCGCGCCTTTCACCAGCGCCATGAATTCGGTCGAGGCGAAGGTGCCTTCCTCGGGATAAACCAGCGAAATCTCGGACTGGCCGCCAGCGACATAGGCATAGGCATTGGCCTCGAAGGTCAGGCCGGCCACGAATTCGCCCTGCGCGACGCCGCGCAGGATGGACGAGGCCGAGCTGTTCACGGTCACGTTCTGCGCCAGTCTCTCCAGCGCCTCGGGGCCCATCAGCTGGTCGATCCCCCACAGGATCGTATAGGCGGTCGAGCTGTTGTTCGGATCGGCGATGGCCAGCTTGCCCTTCCAGGCGGGGTCCAGGAAATCCTCCCATTTCGTCGGGGCGGGAATGTCGCCAAGCTGGTCGGTGTTCACCATCGCGACGACGACATGGCTGAAGGTCGCAGTCCACAGGTCCTCGGGGTGGTGCAGCGCCTCGGGGATCGCGTCGAGCTGGGTCGAGCGATAAGGCTCGAACATCTCGCGGAAACCGCCCAGGGTGTTTTCGCTGGAGCTCCAGAACAGGTCGGCCTGCGGGGCGGCCGCCTCGGCTTCCAGCCGGCGCAGGAGCTGGCCGCTGCCGCCGGTGATGGTGCTGAGCGAGATGTTCGGCTCAAGCTGGCGCAGGCTGTCGGTCGCCGCCTCGACCGCTTGCGCGGGCGAGGGCGTATAGACGACGACCGTGCCGCCGGCGTCCTGCGCGAAGCCGACTGTCGGCAGCAGCGTGGCGGCAAGGCCGCACAGCACGACGCGGCGGGTCAATCCAGGGTTCATGTCTTTCCTCCTCTGCATATCCGGGGCGATGTTTCGATGTGACGGCTGCCGGCCCTGCCCCGGACGGGCCGGCCCTGTTTGGGTGCCTAGCGGGACGAGAACAGCTCGACCCGGAACAGCTTGGTCGCGACAAAGATCGGCACCAGGATCACCGCCAGCAGCAGCACCCCCATCGCCGAGGCCTGCGCCATCAGGTTGCTGTCGATCAGCTTGTAGATCTGGATCGGCATGGTCTCGCGCCCGCCGGAATAGACGATGATCGAGGCGCTGAGTTCGGAAACCGTCACCGCCCAGGTCAGCACCATGGCCGAGGCGATGGCCGGCACCATCAGCGGCAGCACCACCTTGAAGAAGCTGGGCACCGGCGCCACGCCCAGGCTGATCGACGCCTCCTCGATGGAATCGGGGATGTTGTAGAGCGTGGACGAGGCGCTGCGCATCGAGAAGGGCAGCCGCCGGATGACATAGGCCAGCACGACGATGGCCCCGGTTCCGGTCAGGTGCAGCCAGCCGCTGTTGAAGGACATGGCCAGCCCGATCCCGATCGCCGTGCCCGAAAGCGCCAGCGGCAGGGTGCTGAGATAGTCCAGCGCCGGGGTGAACAGGTTCTTTTTCTTGACGATCATATAGCTGACCAGCGTGCTGATCCCGATGCCGATCAGCGTGGCGACGGCGGAATAGATCAGCGTGTTGAGGATCGGCGTGGGATTGGTCAGCAGCAGCCGCTCGAAATTCGCCAGCGTCCACTCGCCCCAGCGCATCACCGGCCCGCGCGAGACGGTGAAGGCCCCGGTGACCAGCATGATCAGCGGCATCAGCGACACGATCACCACCGCGCCCGCCGCGCCGCCGATCAGCCAGCCCTGGCGGCCCGACAGCGGCACCGGCCGGGCATTGCGGCCCTGCACCACCTGATAGCGCCCGCGCGACAGGATCCAGCGCTGAAGGAACAGCACGATCACGATCAGCCCGACCGCGACGCTGGCCAGCGTGCTTTGCATCACCGGGTCGGCCCCACCCTCGGCCACGGCGGCCTGGTAGGTCATCACCGACAGAAGCCGCACCTTGCCGCCAAGGATCGACGAGGTGCCGAAATTGCCCATGACCATGGTAAAGACCAGCAGCGCGCCGGCCATGACCGAGGGCATGATGACCGGCACCAGCACCTTGAGCCGCGACCTGACCGGCGAGGTTCCAAGGCTGCGCGCGGCTTCCTCAAGCTGCACGTCGAAGCCGCGGATCGCCGCCAGCGTGCTGATATAGACATAGGCGTAATAGGTGAAGGTCAGCGAGACGATCAGCCCCGGCCAGCCGTAGAAGCTGGGCAGGATGATGTCGACGCTGCGCAGCGCGCGGGTGACGACGCCGTTGTTGCCGACCAGCATCAGCCAGGTCTGCGCGGCGATGACCTCGGGGATCACCAGCGCGATCAGGGGCAAGAGCGCCAGCGCCGACTTGCCGGGAAATTCGTAACGCGAGGCCAGATAGGCCAGCGGCACGCCCAGGCAGACCGACAGCGACGTCACCGCCGCCGCAAGGACCAGCGTGTTGCGCACGGCCTCCAGATAGCGCGGATCGGCCAAGAGTTGCGCCCAGCCATTCCTGTCGCCGCCGCCCAGGCTGCCGGTCAGGATGGTCAGCAGCGGATAGAGCAGGAACACCACCATGACCACCATCGCGGCCAGCGAGATCCACCACCATACGGTGCGGTTGCCGATCCCCCCGCTCATGACGCCAGCACCAGGGTCTTCATCGGATCGAAGGACAGGTCGACATCGGCGCCGGGCATGTAGCGGTCATGGCCGTCGCCATGGGTCTCGACCGCCAGCGCGACATCGGCGCCGATCCCGATCAGGTAATGCGTCTTGCCGCCCAGATATTGCCGGCGGCTGACGGTGCCCTGCACGCTGTTGGCGCCGCCCGTGCCTTGCGGGGACAAGGCGATATCCTCGGGACGCGCGATCAGCACGGCCCTGGACCCGGCCAGGGGGGCCGGAACGCGCGCCGAAATCGAATGCCCGCCCAGCCCGACGGTGACCATGCCCTGCGCCGCGCCGGGTGCGTCGATCTCGACCGTATTGGCCGCGCCGACGAAATCCGCGACATAGGACGAGACCGAGTCGCGATAGATCTCGGATGGCGTGCCGACCTGTTCCAGCCGGCCGCTTTTCATCTCCCCGATCCGGTCGGACATGGCCAGCGCTTCCTCCTGGTCATGGGTCACGAAAACGGTGGTGATCCCGGCCTCGCGCTGCAATTCGGTGATGGTGTCGCGCACCTGCACCCGCAGCTTGGCGTCCAGGTTCGACAGCGGCTCGTCCATCAACAGCACCGTCGGCTGGATCACCAGCGCCCGGGCCAGCGCGACCCGCTGGCGCTGGCCGCCCGACAGCGCCGCCGGATGCCGCTGGCCCAGGTGGCCCAGGCCCACGCGCTCCAGCGCCTCGCCGACCTTGCGCCGGATCGTGGCGCCGTCCTGACCACGCGCCCGCAGCCCGTAGGCCACGTTGTCGTTCACGGTCTTGTCGGGAAACAAGGCGTAATCCTGGAACACCATGCCGATGTCGCGCCGATGCGCCGGCAGCCCGGTCACATCCTTGTCGCCGAACAGGATCCGCCCCGCCGCCGCATCGATGAAGCCCGCGATGGTGCGCAGCAGCGTGGTCTTGCCGCAACCGGACGGGCCCAGCAGGGTGAAGAACGAGCCGGGCTCGATCTTCAGCGAAAGCCCGTCGATGACACGGTGATCGCCATAGGCGACGCCCAGTTTCTGGATATCAATCCCCATTCGGTCTGTCTCCTCCCCCGAAAACCGCCTAGCGCATCGCGCGCTGGACCAGATCCAGCGCGTCGCGATGCCGTGCCGGATCGCCCGCCGCCAGGATGCGCGGGCCGCTTGACAGGGTCAGCGGCTGGCCGTCCCAGTCGGTGACCACGCCGCCCGCGCCCTCGATGATCGGGGTATAGGGGGCCAGGTCGTGGATCTTGAACTGCGTGTCGATATGGACATCCGTCCGGCCCGAGGCCAGCAGCCCGAAGCTGAGGCAGGCGCCGCCATAGATGCGCCATGCCGTCGCCTCGCGCAGCGCGTCCAGCGCGGGATATTCCGAAGGGTGGAAGAAATCCGGGTTGCAGACCGACAGGATCGCGCTGCCGATGTCGGCACAGCCCCGCGTGCGGCAAGGGTTGCCGTTCAGCAGCGTCGGCCGGCCCGCGATCCCGGTCCAGCGGTTGCTGCCCGAAGGGTGGTCGATGATGCCGATCACCGGCTTGCCGCGATGCATCAGCGCGATCAGCGTGCCAAAGACCGGCATCCCGGCGATGAAGGGTGCGGTGCCGTCGATGGGGTCCAGCACCCAGACGAACTCCGCATCCGGGTCCGAGGCGTCCTGCTCCTCGCCCACGACGCCATGGTCGGGATGGGCGTCAGCGATCAGCTCGCGCAACCGCATCTCGATGGCCAGGTCCATGTCGGTGACGAAGCTGCGGTCGGCCTTCATCTCGATCGCGCGGTCCTGCGCGACCACGTCCAGAAGCATTCGGCGGCTTTCATCGGCCAGGACCGCGGCAAAGCTCGCAAGCCCATCAAGGATCGCGTCATTCGATTTGTTACTGTTCGTCAACACCTTGGTTCTTTCTCCAGATAGCCTGCACCGCATGGCGGACCGTGCTTCGGTCGCGCACCGACAGCCCGTCGGAGAGCAAGGCCGATCAGGCACCCGATGCGGATGCCGGCCCGGTCCCGGTCGTGCCGGGGCATCTTGCCTTTTCCCGATTTGCTTGCGCCTTGCCGCGCGCCCGCCGTCAGACTGAGATTCGATCTTCGATACGGAGATGTTGCATTTTGTAGCAAATGCGTCAATCTGTAATTTGCATGGAACAGGTCGAGGAGGGTAAGGGACAGCAGACGACGTCTGTTCAGCGATTGGAGAAGCCATGTGGCAAGAAGAGCGCCATCAGAAAATACGGGCGATGCTGGCATCGTTCGGCCAGGTCTCCATCGACCGGATCGTCGAAAGCTTCGGCGTGTCGCGTCAAACCGTTCGGCGCGATCTGATCGAGATGGAACAATCTGGAATATTGCGCCGCGTCCGCGGGGGCGCCGTCCCGGTCGAAACCGAGGACATGGAGTTCAGCGTCCGCATCACCCAGCGCCTGCAGGAAAAGCGTGCGATCTGCGTGGCGGCGCTTCAGCTTCTGAGAAGCCACCAGACCATCTTCATGGATGCCGGCTCGACCATGACGATCATGGCCGAGGTGCTGGCAGGGCCGACCAGCCTGACGGATCTGACCGTCGTCACCAATTCCCTCGAGGCGGCCATGCGGCTTGCACAAAGCCCGCAAGAGAGCGGCGTCCGGGTGCAGCTCCTGCGGGGTCCGGTAAGGCGCGACCCGCTGGAAACCTGGGGCGGCGCCACGGTTGCCGACATTTACAGCTATCATGCCGATGTCGCGCTTCTCTCGCCCCTTGGGATAGATGCCTCATTGGGCGCGACCTATCATCATCTCCACGGCGCCGAGATCGCCGAGGCGATGGCCCGCCAATCGACCAAGACCGCGATCCTTGCCGATCATGCGAAAATAGGCGTGACCAGCCGGAAATGTGTCTGCCCCACGGCCGAGATCGATTACCTGGTCGTCGATGCCAAGGCACGAGCCCGTTCCGGTTTTACCGAGCTGGAAAACACGGTCGCCCAGTTGATCGTGGCGCAAGCCTGACTGCCGGTCGTTTGCCGATGCGCTCAGCCGCGCACCCGGGCCGACTTGGGATCGTAGAGGGGGGCAAGGCTGGCCTCGGCGGGGACGATGCGGCCGGCCACGTCGATGGCATAATCCGATGCAAGCATCTCGGCCGCAGTTTCATCGGTGCGGCAGGGCACATAGCCCAGCCCGATCGCGGCGCCGAGGGCATGGCCGTAATTGCCCGAGCTCAGGAAGCCGACGATCCTGCCGTCGCGCAGGATCGGTTCGTTATGGAACAACAGCGGCTCGGGATCGCGCAACCGGAACTGGACCAGGCGGCGTTCCAGCCCGGCCTCGCGTTTCTTCAGCACCGCCTCGCGACCGATGAAATCGCCCTTGCCGGTCTTGACCGCAAAGCCCAGGCCGGCCTCCAGCACATGATCCTCGTCGGTGATGTCATGGCCGAAATGGCGATAGGCCTTTTCGATCCGGCATGAATCCATGGCGTGCAGCCCGCATAGCTTCAGGCCCACCTGCTCACCCGCCTCGGCCAGGGCTTCGAAAACATGGGCGGCCTGGTCGGTCGGGACGTAAAGCTCCCATCCCAATTCTCCGACATAGGTGACGCGATGAGCGCGGGCGAGGCCCATGCCGATCTCGATCTCTCGCGCGGTGCCGAAGGGATGCGCCTCGTTCGACAGGTCGTCGGGCGAGACCAGCGACAACAACTCGCGCGAGCGCGGGCCCATCAGCGGCAGCACGGCCTCGGCCGCGGTGATGTCGGTGATCGTCACCCATTCCTCGCCCAGATGCCGGCGCAGCCAGGCCAGGTCGCGCTGCAAACTCGCGCCGGGCACGACGAGAAGGAAGGCGGTTTCCGAAAGCCGCGTCACCGTCAGGTCGGACTCAATGCCGCCGCGGGCGTTCAGCATCTGGGTATAGACGATGCAGCCCGCCGGCACATCCATGTCGTTCGCGCAGAGCCGCTGCAGGAAGGAAGCCGCATCGCGCCCCTCGACCCGGATCTTGCCGAAGCTGGTCATGTCCAGCAGTCCCACGCCCTCGCGCATGGCCATATGCTCGGCGCGCTGGTTGTCGAACCAGTTCTGGCGCTTCCAGCCATAGCGGTATTCGCGTTCTTGCCCGTCCGCGGCGAACCAGTTGGCGCGTTCCCAGCCCGCCACCTCGCCAAAGACCGCGCCGCGCGCCTTGAGGTGTTCGTGCAGGGGCGAACGGCGGATGCCGCGCGAGGTCGCCATCTGCCGATAAGGGAAATGGTCGGCATAAAGCAGGCCGAGCGTCTCGCTGACCCGTTCCTTCAGATAGCGGCGATTGCGCTGGAAGGGCTGGGCGCGGCGGATATCGACCTCCCACAAGTCGAAGGGCGGCTCGCCGTCCTCCATCCATTGCGCCAGCGCCATGCCGGCGCCGCCCGAGGACACGATGCCGATGGAATTGTAGCCCGCCGCGACCCAGTAGCCCCTTAGCTCGGGCGCCTCGCCCAGGTAATAGCGGTCGTCGGGGGTGAAGCTTTCCGGGCCGTTGAAGAAGGTGTGGATGCCCGCCTGGCCCAGCAGCGGCATCCGTGCCACGGCTTTCTCCAGGATCGGCTCGAAATGGTCGAAATCCTCGGGCAACTGGTCGAAGCAGAAATCCTCGGGGATGCCCGCCATGCCCCAGGGCTTGGCCCTGGGCTCAAAGGCGCCGAGCAGGATCTTGCCCGCGTCCTCCTTGTAATAGGCGCATTCGTCGGGGACGCGCAGCACCGGAAGCTGGGCCAGGTCGGGGATGTTCTCGGTGACGATATAGAAATGCTCGCAGGCATGCAGCGGCAGGGTGACGCCATTATCGGCGGCAAGATCGCGGCCCCACATGCCGCCGCAGTTCACCACGTTTTCGGCGGCGATATGGCCCCGTTCGCCGCCGGCCTCCCACTCGACGCCGGTCACGCGGCCATTGGCAGTGACGATCCGCGCGACCTTGACCTGCTCGACGATCCTCGCGCCGCGCATCCGCGCGCCCTTGGCCAGCGCCAGCGCGATATTGCCCGGATCGGCCTGGCCGTCCAGTGGCAGGTGCACCCCGGCGACCACGTCGGAGATCTCCAGATGCGGATAAAGCTCCAGCACCTCGCGCGGGGAAAGCTCGTTCACGTCCACCCCGAAGGCGCGGGCCAGCGCGGCCTGGCGCAGGATCTCCTCGCGCCGCTCTTCTGTCAGGGCAACGGTGATCGAACCGCATTGCCGCAGCCCCGTCGCAAGCCCCGTCTCGGCCTCCAGCTTGGTGTAGAGGTCGGCTGAGTATTTCGCCAGCCGCGTCATGTTCTGGCTGGCGCGCAACTGGCCGATCAGCCCCGCTGCGTGCCATGTGGTGCCGGATGTCAGCTGCTTGCGTTCCAGCAGCACGATGTCGGTCCAGCCCAGCTTTGCAAGGTGATAGGCGACGGAACAGCCGGAAATGCCACCTCCGATGATGACGACGCGGGCTGGGCTGGGGAGTTCGACCATGATGGTTATCCGCTGTTGGACTGGGTGGGCTGCGCGCAGGGCCGGTGGCGACGGGATCGGGGCGACCGGGCGATTCTGTTCTTTCGGCAGGATGGAGCTACTCATGCCGTGAATGAAAATTCAACTATAATTTTCATTTTAACGCTGCGACTGGTAAAAATTTCATCTACCCCGCTGCAGACATGTTGAGATTTCAGCAGGATTGCTGCACCCTGTCGGCAGCCTCTGAAGGAGAGCCGATGGGCCATCACGTTGGTGAAGACATCCGGTCGCTGCGCAAGTCGCGGGGCATGACCCTGCTTGAGCTTGCGGGCGATGTCGGGCGTTCGGTCGGCTGGCTGAGCCAGGTCGAGCGAGGGCAGACGACGCCATCGGTCCACGACCTGGGGCAGATCTCGGATCGGCTGGGGGTGAACATCAGCTTCTTCTTCCGCTCCTCCAGCCGGGCGCCCGAGGAACGGGGGCTGGTCCTGCGCGCCGCGGACCGGACGCCCATCGGCTCGCAGGAAAGCGGTCTCGTCGAGGAGCTGCTGTCCCCGACGCTCAGCGGCTCGTTCGAGATGATCAAGTCGACCTTCGCGCCCGGCGCGTCCAGCGGCGGACGGCGAAAGGCGCGGCCCAAGGAGGATGGCGGCGTCCTGATCTCGGGCCGCCTGACCCTGATCATAGGCGACCGCGAGATCCAGCTGGAGCCCGGCGACAGCTTCCAGTTCCGCGAGACCGACTATGCCTGGCGCAACGATGGCAAGGAACCTGCCGTCGCCATCTGGATCGTCTCGCCGCCGATCTACTAGCGGCATGCCCGTCAAGGTGTTGTAATTCCCCGGATGGCCTTAGGGCATGATCGGGCGGCTTTCATGGTCATGCCGCAAATGGAGTCGATCGCTTCCTTGTCGATCTGGGCGAAGGCTTCGACCATCATGCAGCGGCTGGCGGTCTGTCATTCGTCGTTCTGTTCGAACAGCACCGCGCCGATCAGACGCATGATGGAAGGTTCGTTGGGAAGGATCCCGACGATGTCGGCTCGCCGCTTGATCTCCTCGTTCTGACGCTCGATGGGGTTGGAATGCAGTTTGGTGCGTGCTGGCGCGGGAAGGGCATGCAAGCCAGCACGTCGTGCTTGCTGGTGCCCATGAGGTCGGCGAGCCTGGGCCAGCGCGGGCGCAACTGCTTGGAGACCTCGCGCCAGGGCGCCCCTCCTCCGGTGAATGCGGCGTCGCCGATCACCAGCCTGACCCCGCCCAGACCCCGTATCCAGCCGCATGTGTTTCCCTGCACCGACCTGGTGGTGAACGTCTACGCGCCGTGGCATGACCCAATCCGGCGGCGCAATGTCGGCATGGCAGACAGGCGGGTGATTCAGACGGCGCCGGCGCCGACCAGCCCCACGCCCGATGGCACCGGCAATACGGGACATCGTGATCGCTTTCTGCTAGCTTGGCCAATCCATCCGCTGCTTCAGGGAAACCGGGAATGACGATCACCAACCAGGATGAGCTTGACGGGCTGAAGGATATCGGCCGGATCGTCGCCAACACCATGCAATCCATGGCCAGGGCGATGGAGCCCGGCATGACCACCCGCGAGTTGGACGAAATCGGCCGTGCATTGCTGGAGCGCGAGGGCGCCGTCTCGGCGCCGCAATCCACCTATGACTTTCCCGCAGCGACCTGCATCAGCGTGAACGAGGAAATCGCCCATGGCATTCCCGGCGACAGGGTGATCGCGCCGGGGGATCTGGTCAATATCGACGTATCGGCCTCGAAGAACGGTTATTTCGCCGATACCGGGGCGACGTATCGCACAGCACCCGTGCGGCCCTCGCTGGATCGGCTGTGCCGCGACGGCAGGCGTGCCATGCAGATCGGCATCGCACAGGTCGGCAGCGGCAGGCCGCTTGCCGGCATCGGACGTGCCATTGGCCGCTTCGCCGCGGGGCGCGGCTATACGCTGATCCGCAACCTTGCCAGCCACGGCGTCGGGCGGGCGCTGCACGAATATCCCGAGGAAATCCCGACCTGGCCCAGCCGCAGCGAAAAGCGCCGCATCGACAAGGGGCTGGTGCTGACGGTCGAGCCGTTCCTTTCGGCCGGTGGCCTCTGGGCGGTCGAAGGGGATGACGGCTGGACGCTTTACAGCCAACCCTCGGCCCCGGTCGTGCAATATGAGCATACGGTCGTCGCGACGGATCGCGGGGCCATCACCGTCACCCTGCCGGGCTGAGCGTGCCAGCCGTCCCTTGGACCCGGACCGGCGAATCCCTCTCCGCTTGTCCGAATGCTCGCGCCCGGGCACGAGAGCGAATACACCTCGGGATCATGCCGTGTCACGGATCGCGGCTGTCCAAACCGGCCGGCTTTCCCCGAGCAGGCCCGCGCGGGCCGCGATCATGTCCGACGAGCGCGGTTTTCCCGCCCTTCCTGCCGGAACCGGGAACGTGACTTGTGCATGCTGGCGGGCATCATTAGCTAGACCCATCATGCCCCATGGCTCAGGAGGACCCGCCCGGTGGAGGCCCTTATCGAACAATATCTGGGCAATCCGCTGATATTGGCCGTCCTGCTGTTTCTTGCCAATTTCGTCATGGAGGAAGGGGCGATCATCGCCGGTGCGGCGCTGGCCGCCGCAGGAGAGATCGGCACCGGACTGGCTCTGGTGGCGCTGGTGACCGGGAACATCGTCAGCGACTGGGCGCTTTACGGAATCGGCGCGCTGGCCGGAAGCAGCCCTCTCGTCCGTCGCTGGGTCGACGGGAAGATGCTGGAGCGGGGGCGGCGGCTGCTGGACCGCGGCGTCCTGCCGGCGGCGTTGCTGGCACGGCTGTTGCCTCCGGTCTTCATGGCCAGCGGTTTCGTGCGCGTCGACTTTCGCCGCTTCGCGATCGTGAACGGCGTGGTCGCGGCAGTTTATACGGCGGCACTGTTCTTCGGCGCGTTCGGTCTCAACCTGGTCCTGTTCGATCTGCTGGGCAACTGGGCCTGGCCGGTCATGGTCGGGCTGGTCATCGGGGTGGTCTGGCTGAGCCATCGATTCACGGTCTATTATTTCGCCTCGGACAAGGACGAAGGGGGCAACTCGGGCGACTGAGACGGCAGCTTTCCATCACCGATGACGCAACCCAGGGCCGCGCGCAGCAGGTCGGCATGCGTCCAGGGCAGGAAATGGTCGGCCTCTTCGATCAGGATCACCCGCGGGCCGGGACTGGCGGGCAGATGCGCCTGCAGGAAACCCACGTTTTCCGGCGGCACCAATGTATCGGCCAGCCCCTGGACGATGGTGACGGGGGCGGTGATACGCGCCAGGTCGGGGGTCAGCTCCTCAAGCCCCGGCCGGAGATTCATCAGCTCGGCATTGGCGTTGGCCAGTTCCGTGGGCAGAAGCCCGGCAAAGAAATCAAGCGCCGCCAGTTGCTGCAGGGGATGGGTTTCCTCCAGCGCCGGATCGGCGGCGGCGCCGATCAGCAGAACCCCCGCGATCCGGTCGGGATAATCGGCGGCAAGTCGCAGCGCGACCGGGCCGCCATAGGAATAGCCGACCAAGACCGCGGCTCCGGTCCCGCCCGCCGTCAGAAGCGGCGCGACGGCCGCGGCCTGGCCGGCCAGGTCGATCTCGGGCTCTTCCCCGCTGGCGCCGAAGCCGGGGCGATCCACGGCCAGGTGATATTGCCCGACCGGAACGTCCAGCAGGAAGCGGTCCCATTCCTCGGCAGTGCCGGGGCTGCCATGCAGGAAGATCACCCGCCGCCCGCCGGGCTGGCCCGCCGCCAGATAGCCCAGTTGGGCCTGCCCGTTCCCGCGCGCCAGCCGCATTTGCCGGACCGTGCGGCCCTGCTCCCCGGGCCAGGCGTCGTCGGGCTCCAGCCCGATGCCGGTGATCGCCGAGAACTGTTCGCGCAACGGCTGGAACGGCTCGAGCACGAAACCCAGCGCCCCTTCGGCCAGCGTCTGTTCCGGCGCGGGGATCACGATGGTTTCGCCGGGGGGCGGGCAGATGGGCAGGTCGGGGATCATGCAAGACTCCTTTGCGGAGGACCAAGGCCGCCGCACCGCTCGACGGCGGGATTGTCTCGCCCGGCGCGAGGCTGCGCAAGGGGTGTTCACGAGCTTTGGGGATAGACGCGCCGCAGCGCCTCTTGCTGTCGCTGCAACCGGATCATGCCGCGCAGGCCGACGGGCCGCGCCCCGCGCTTTCGCATGACATCGCCGATGGCGAAAAGCCAGCGATACTGCCGCCACAGCGCACGGTATGCCTGTCGCAGCGTGCTGCCGCCGGCCCAGAAATGCAGCATCTCGGCACCGGCGCCGTTCAGCTCCAATATCCTGAAATCGCTGGCCGCGCCCAGATCCTCGACGCTGCGAAAGCGGATGTCGAAGCGCCCGAAATGGAAATCCGGTATCTCCCGCGAGATCTCGTCGATCAGCGCTTCCAGTTGCGGCGTCACCAGGGACTGCGCGTCGCGATAGACCGCGCCGAGCCTTGCGCTGCGGGCATTGGTCAGGACATGGAAGGCACCCGGGCCGGGCACGGTCTCCCAGCTTTCGGGATGGCGGTCGCGATAGATGGCGCTGTTCGGACGCAGGACCTTGTCGGCCCGGACCAGTTCGGCCACGCTTCGGCAGCCGTCGCCGATCACATGCGGCGGATAGACGAAGGCCATCGAGACGATGCGGCCCCGCACCTGGTCGGGATGACGCAGATAGAAGATCCCCGCCTCGCCGGGCAAGTCGACCAGTTCCTGCAACAGGATCATGGTGCCCGGAGGCTGCACCGCCAGATAATCCGCCAGATCCTCGGCCCGCTGGATCAGCCTGACGCCCCAGCCCTGATAGCCGCGGTCGGGCTTGGCGACGACCGGGAAATCCAGCCCGGCCTCGGCCATCGCGGCCAGCGCGCAATCGACGGGGGTATCCGCTCCGGTGTCGCAACGAAGGCGGGCAAAGCGGGCCAGCCGCGCCTTGCCCTGCGGCCCGAACAGGTCCAGCCCCTGCGATTTGCTTTCGCCCCACAGCCCGCCGGCCTCCATCGCGGGATTGGCGGCGCTGGGAAGCGTCAGGCTGCGATAACGGATCGCCAGCACCAGCCACATCAGCGCGGGGACCACATAGAACAGCCGTTCGGGGATGTGGCGCTTGAAGGCGGGATAACGCTCTCCCTCCGGCGGACGGAACTGGAGAGAGGCGGCTTTAGGCGTGCAGGTCAATGGTTCGGGTCGTCCTTTGCCGGGGTCTCGGATGGTGCTCCGGTCACGGCCGAGCCACCTTGTGCAGGCAATGCGTCCCGGCTTCCGACGCGCCACCCGGAAGAAGCGACCATGGCGCAATTCAGCCAAAAGGTCCAGATTCGCCCAACCTCCGTGCGGCCACGCTACCCGATGCGCGGGCCGGATCCGCGTATTCGTCCACGCATCCGGGCCGGCCGCAAAGTGCGCGACCGCCGCGGTCGCCCGCTTGCCTTGCGCCGCAGGCATCGCTTCGTCAGACGGGCCTGCACCACCCAAGCTCCGCGGAAATCGCCTCGGCGCAGCGCATCACAGGGGCGACGAGTGTTCCAAGCCGTTCCTCGGACATGTAATGGACGGAACTTGCGACGCTGACGCCGGCCACGACCTTTCCCCTGGCATCGCGGATCGGCGCCGCCACACAGCAGATCCCGACTTCGTTTTCCTCGCGCTCGATCGCGAAGCCCTTGTCCCGGAACTCGGCCAGCTTCGCTCTGAAGACGTCCCACTCCAGAAAGCCCGTGGGGGTCATCTCGTTCGCCAGGGCGTCCGCCCGCGCCAGTTCGTAAAGCCGCAGCCACTCCTGTTCGGGCAGATCGAAGAGCTGGACCTTTCCCGTCCCCGTCGTCGCCATGGGTTTTTGCAGGCCGATGCGCGACCGCATCTCAAGCCCCTTCGTCCCGGGGATCTTGTCCACATAGATGATGTTGTCGCCCTCGCGGATGCTCAGATGGATAGAGTCGCCGGTTTCGTGGGCGAGCTGCTCGATATGCGGACGCGCGCAACTGGTCAGGGGCATCTGCTCCAATGCGGCACTGCCCAGGCTGATGAGCGCCGGACCAAGGACATAGCCCCTTCCATCGATATGACGAAGGTAGCTGTGCTGCACGAGAAAGCTTACAAGGCGATGTGTCGTGCTTCTGCCGGTTCCCACATGACGGCCGATGGAGGCGAGATCGGAACAGCCGGATCTCACCGCCTCCAGGACTGTGAATACTCGCGACAGAGATTGCGTGCCCGGTTTGGTGCTGTCGGCGTCCATTTCTACCCCATCCATCCTATTATCCCATATTATGGCACATCAAACCATAATTTAAAAGATTTTTATGATTCTCGCTTGACATGGGATTTGTTCCCATAATATGAAACGCTGACTGCGCCGGGAGGACGCAGCGAACAATCGGATATGGGAGGCGACCGTGATTCCGTTGCCAGCAATGAACCCGGCAAGGCCGGGGCCGGATAAGTTATGCTTGTCCGCACAGCGAGGCATTCCACATTTGATCCGCCCGGCCTCACGGGATGTGCAGGTGCCTTGCGCATGACCTACACATTCGATTTCAGCTTTCTCGCGGAATACTGGCCCCAGTTGCTCAAGGGCCTGGTCCAGACCGCGCAGCTTTCGCTTCTGTCGATCATCTTCGGCTTCCTGCTTGGAACCCTGCTGGCGATCGGCCGCACGGCGCAAAGCAAGCTGCTGCGCCGGATCTGCGCCATCTATGTCGAGGCGATCCGCAACACGCCGCTGCTGGTGCAGATGTTCATGATCTATTTCGGGCTGGCCTCGGTGGGCTTCAAGCTGTCGGCCGAGTTCTGCGCCGTGCTGGCCATCGTCATCAATGTCAGCTCCTATACCTGCGAGATCATGCGCGCCGGCATCGAATCGGTGAGAAAGGGCCAGCGCGAGGCATCGGACTGCCTTGGCCTCACCTGGCTTCAGTCCCTGTTCCTCGTCGTGCTGCCGCCCGCGACCGAGCGCGTCTATCCGGCGCTGGTCAGCCAGTTCATCCTGATCATGCTCGCCACCAGCCTTGTCTCGCAGATCTCGGCCGAGGAACTGACCTCGACCGCGGCGCGCATCGACTCGATGACCTTCCGCTCCTTCGAAATCTACACGGTCGTCGCCCTGATCTACATCGGCCTGGCCTTCGTGTTCCGGCTGGGGTTCTGGGCGCTGTCGCGGCTGGTCTTCCCGCGCCTGCGCCGCCTCGGCACGCCGCTTTAGGAGGCAAACGATGCTCACGACTTTCCAAATGCAGGCGCTGCTGACCGCCGCCGTCTGGACGGCCGGGCTGTCGCTGATCGCCTTCGTCCTGGGCGGCGCGGTCGGCCTGCTCATCGCGGTGATGCGGGTCTCGGCCAACCGGGTGCTGCGCGGCATCGCCTTCACATACATCCAGATCGTGCAGGGCACGCCGCTGCTGGTGATGATGATGCTGGCCTTCTTCGGCCTATCCATCCTGGGCTTCGACCTCACGCCCTTCGCCGCCGCAAGCTTCGCGATGGTGATCTATTCCAGCGCCTATTTCGGAGAGATCTGGCGCGGCGGCATCCTTGCGGTTCCGAAAACCCAGTGGGAGGCGGCCGAGTGCCTGGCCCTGCATCCGGTCCAGAGGTTCTGGCTGGTCATCATCCCGCAGGGGTTGCGCATCTCGACACCGCCGACGGTCGGCTTCATGGTCCAGATCGTCAAGAACACCTCGCTGGCCTCGGTGATCGGCGTCGCCGAGCTGACCTATACCAGCAAGCTCATCAACAATTCGACGTTCCAGCCCTTCATCATCTTCAGCGTCGTCGCCGTGCTCTACTTCTGCATGTGCTACCCGCTGGCCTGGTGGAGCCGCAAACTCGAGGACAAACTGAATGTCGCCCATCGTTAAACTGAACAACGTCTCCAAAAGCTTCGGCAGCCTGCATGTCCTGCAAGGCGTGTCCTTCGACGTCGCGGCAGGCAGCGTGGTCGCCATCATCGGTCGCAGCGGCTCGGGGAAAAGCACCGCGCTGCGCTGCATCAACGGGCTGGAAAAGATCAACAGCGGCGAGATCACCGTCTGCAACCACCACCTGCATCACGACGTGACCCGGGCCCAGTTGCGCGCCCTGCATCTGGACGTGGGCATCGTCTTCCAAAGCTACAATCTTTTCCCGCACCTGACCGTCGGCCAGAACATCATGCTGGCGCCCCGCTGGGTTCGGAAGCAGTCGAAATCCGAGGCCCGCGAACATGCCGCCGAGGTGCTGCGCAAGGTCGGGCTGGCCGAAAAGTTCGACGCCTATCCCGAGCAGCTTTCCGGCGGCCAGCAGCAGCGGGTGGCCATCGCGCGCTCGCTGGCGATGGAGCCGAAGCTGATGCTCTTCGACGAAGTGACCTCGGCGCTCGATCCAGAACTGACGGGCGAGGTGCTGAAGGTGATGGAAAGCCTTGCCAGGGACGGCATGACGATGGTCCTCGTCACGCACGAAATGGCCTTCGCCAAGGGCGTGGCCGACAAGATCGTCTTCATGCACCAGGGCCGGGTCTGGGAGGAAGGCGGCGGAGAGATGCTGTCCGCGCCGCAGACCCCGGAACTGCGCCAGTTCGTCGGCAACGGCCTCTGACGTTCGACTGACACTCAACTGATATTCGACGGTCGCCCCCGGCGGCCGGCGCTTACCCGAACCTGCACTCATGGGAGGAACATCATGACCATTCGCAACCTGACGCTTGCCGCGCTGACCGCGGTCGGCCTGGCCGCAGCCCTGCCTGCCGGCGCGGATACGCTGAGCGATATCCGCGACCGCGGCACCATCAATATCGGCGTCGATATCGGCCAGGCGCCGTTCGGCATGGTGGACGGGTCGATGAACCAGACCGGCTCGGACGTGGACACCGCCCGCAAGCTGGCCGAGGATCTGGGCGTCAAGCTGAACGTCGTCTCGGTCGCTCCGGCGAACCGCATCCCCTTCCTGCTGACCGGCAAGGTGGATGTCGTCGTCGCCAGCTTCTCGATCACCGAAGAGCGCAAGAAACAGGTCGATTTCTCGAAACCCTACGCGGTCAGCGAAGTCGTCGTGGCGACCACCGGCGGGCTGGAACTGTCCGGTCCGGCCGATCTGGAAGGCCGTCAGGTCGCAGTCACCCGCGCATCCACCAACGACACGCTGGTCACCGATGCGATCGCCGCAAACGACGTGAAGGCCACCATCGTCCGCTACGACGACAACGCCATGACCACCAATGCCGTGCTCAGCGGCCAGCACGACGTCTATGTCGTGGCGCAATCGCTGCTGGTGCCGATCAACGAGGCCAACCCGTCGCGCAAGATCGAGCCGCAATTCGTCCTGCGCACCTATCCGCTGGCCATCGGCCTGCGCAAGAACGAACCGGAGCTGAAGGACTGGCTGGACAACTGGGTCGACGAGAACCTCGCCAATGGCAAGCTGAACGAGATCTACCAGACCTATCACCTGTCGCCCCTGCCCGACGTGATCCCCGAGGAGTGATCGGGAACGGGCGATGACGACCTTCATACCAAGCCACAGGAAACATGGTGATGAAAGCTAAGACGATCCGGCTGCATCCCGACGACGACGTCGTTATCGCCCTTGAACCCCTTGATCCGGGTTCGCGCATCGAGGCCGAAGGTCTGGACGTGCGCGAACCCGTCCCGGCGGGCCACAAGCTCGCCACCCGCGACATTCCGGCCCAGGGGCCGATCCGGCGCTACAACCAGGTGATCGGCCTGGCGACGCAGCCCATCCGGGCGGGGCAGCATGTGCATGTCCAGAATGTCATGATGGCCAGCGTCAAGAACGACTATGCCATCGGCGCCGACGCCGCGCCGACCGAATACGTCACCCCGCCGGCAAGTTTCATGGGCATCCGGCGCCCGGATGGGCGGGTGGCGACGCGGAACTACATCGGCATCATGACCAGCGTGAACTGCTCGGCCCGTGTCGCCCGCGCCATCGCCGACCATTTCCGCCGCGACCTGCGGCCCGAGGCGCTGGGGGATTATCCGAACATCGACGGCGTCGTCGCGCTGACCCATGGCTTCGGCTGCGGCATCGACGTGAAAAGCGAAGGCATGGCGATCATCCGCAGGACGCTGTCGGGCTATGCCGTGCATCCCAATTTCGCCGCCGTCATCTTCGTCGGCCTGGGCTGCGAGGCGAACCAGATCGGCGACATCCTCGCCTCGCGCGGGCTGGCGGAAAGCCCGACCCTGCACAGCTACACGATCCAGGATGTCGGCGGCACCACCAATGCCATCCGGCAGGGGATCGAGCTGGTGAAATCCCTGCTGCCCGGCCTGAACGACGTGAAACGCGAGCCGGTGCCCGCCTCCTATCTGACCGTCGGCCTGCAATGCGGCGGCTCGGACGGCTATTCGGGCATTTCGGCCAACCCGGCACTTGGCGCGGCGGTCGATCTGCTGGTCAGGAACGGCGGCACCGCCATCCTGTCCGAAACACCCGAGGTCTACGGCGCCGAGCATCTGCTGACCCGCCGCGCGGCCTCGCCCGAGGTGGCGCAGAAGCTGATCTCGCGCATTGACTGGTGGAAATCCTATTGCGCCAAGAACGGCGCCGAGATGAACAACAACCCCTCGGCCGGCAACAAGGCCGGAGGATTGACCACCATCCTGGAAAAATCCCTGGGCGCGGTGGCCAAGGCCGGGACCACGAACCTGACCGAGGTCTACGAATATGCCGAGCCGGTGACGCAGCGCGGCTTCGTGTTCATGGACTCCCCCGGCTTCGACCCGATCTCAGCCACCGGGCAGGTCGCGTCCGGGGCGAACCTGATCTGCTTCACCACCGGGCGCGGCTCGGCCTTCGGCTGCATGCCCACGCCTTCGCTGAAGCTGGCCACGAACTCGGCGACATGGCGCCGGCAGCAGGACGACATGGACATCGATTGCGGCGTGATCCTGGAGGGCGATGCCACCATCGAACAGGTCGGCCGGCAGATCTTTGACAGGATGCTGTCCTGCGCCTCGGGCGTGCCCTCGAAAAGCGAGATCCACGGCTATGGCCAGGACGAATTCGTGCCCTGGCAGATCGCCGTCGTCACCTGACCCCAACCCAGCAAGCAGGGCTTACACATGGCCACTCACAGCACCCCCCGCTTCGCGGCGGTCGATTGGGGCACCAGCAGCTTCAGGATCTGGCTTGTCGACGCAAGGGGACAGGCCCTTGCCGAACGCCGCAGCGCCGAGGGCATGACCGTGGCCCGCGAGACGGGCTTTCGCAAGATCCTCGACGGCCACCTTGCCGCGATGCAGGCCCCCCAGGACCTGGGCGTCGTCATCTGCGGCATGGCCGGCGCGCGGCAGGGCTGGGTCGAAGCCGGCTATCTCGACTGCCCCGCGCCGCTGGACGCTCTGGCTGCGCGGGCCATCCGCGTCGGGCACGAAACCCGGGACATCCGCATCCTGCCCGGCGTGGCGCAGCGCGATGCCGATCATCCCGACGTCATCCGGGGCGAGGAAACCCAGCTTCTGGGCCTCGCGCATGGTGAGGGCGCGCTGACGGTGGTGATGCCCGGGACGCATTCGAAATGGGTGCGGCTGGAGGGGACCACCCTGGCCGGTTTCGCAACCCACATGACCGGCGAGATCTTCCAGGCGCTGACCAGTGCGACCCTGCTGAAGCACGCGGTCGAGGGCGCCACGGGCCAGCGCGACCACGCCGCGTTCCGTGCCGGCGTCCGCGAAACGTTCGCCGTGCCGGCCGGCTGGTCCAGCCGGCTGTTCGAGGTGCGCGGCCGGCAGCTTCTGTTCGGGGCGGCTGCCGATGCCGCAAGGGACCGGATTTCCGGCATCCTGATCGGCGCCGAGATCGCCGCGGGGCTGGCGCAGGGTGCGGGCGGATCACCCCTCCGCATCCTCGCCTCGGGCCGGCTCGCCGATCTCTATATCGAAGCCTTCGAACTGCTCGGCATCGCCTTCGCCGTCGAGGATGCCGACCGCGCGACCCTTGCCGGCCTGACCTTCGCCGCCGGCCGGATCTGGCCATGACCACGCAAACCGGAGTGCCGCATATGTCCTTCCCTGCCCTGAACCTGCCCATCGTCGCCATCCTGCGCGGCATCCGGCCCGACGAGGCCGAGGCGGTCACCCACGAACTGCTCGACGCCGGGTTGCAGGCCATCGAGGTTCCGCTGAACTCGCCCGACGCCTTTCGCTCGATCGAGATCGCGGCGAAACTTGCGCCCGAGGGCGTGCTGATCGGCGCCGGAACCGTCACCCGCGCCGAAGAGGTCGCGAGCCTGCATGATGCGGGTGGGAGGCTGCTGGTCTCGCCCAATATCGACGATGCGGTGATGGAGGCCGCGCGCGGCCTCGGCATGGTGACGATGCCCGGTGTCCTGACGCCCACCGAGGCACTGAGGGCGTTGCGGCTTGGCGCCTCGGCGTTGAAATTCTTCCCGGCCAGCGTGCTGGGTCCCTCCGGCATCTCGGCGATCCGCACCATCCTGCCGCCGGATACCACCATCGCGGCGGTCGGCGGCGTCGGCGAGGAGAATTTCGCCAGCTATCTGGCGGCGGGCGTCTCGGCCTTCGGGATCGGCTCCAACCTGTTCCGCCCCGGCCTGTCGGCCAGCGAGGTCGGCGCCCGGGCGCGCAGCATCGCCGCGGCCTACACGGCTGCCGCGCGCTCGGTGCAAAAGGGCTGACGTGGCGCTTTGCCCACCGGCACGTTCAATTCAGCTTCTACCCAGATGGAGGGGTGCATGAAGGCGCTTATCATCGAAAAGGAAGGCCACACGGTCATCGGCGACATCGCGGAGCCCCGGATGGGCCCGGGTGACGTCCGGGTCCGGGTGTGCCATGTCGGGCTTTGCGGCACCGACTTCAACTCGTATCGCGGGCTCAATCCGCTCGTCACGCTGCCGCGCGTGCCGGGCCACGAGATCGGCGGCGAGATCATCGAGGCAGGCGCATCCGTTCCTGCCGAGTTCGCGCCCGGCCGCCGGGTGGTCGTGGTTCCCTATACCAATTGCGGCGAATGTTCCTCGTGCCGCAAGGGCCGGCTGAACGCCTGCCGCTACAACAAGACCCTGGGCGTCCAGCAGCAGGGCGGCCTGACGCGCGAGATCGTCGTGCCGGCGGAAAAGCTTATCCCGAACGACACGCTGCCGCCCCAACACCTGGCGCTTGTCGAGCCGCTGGCCGTCGGCTTCCATGCCGTCGCGCGCGGCAAGGTCGGCGCGGGCGATACGGTCGCGGTGCTGGGCTGCGGCATGATCGGCATGGGCGTCCTGATCGGCGCGGCGGCGCGGGGCGCCCGGGTCGCGGCCGTGGACATGAGCGCGCAGAAGCTGGACCTGGCCCGCCGTTTCGGCGCGGCGGTCACGCTGAACCCCTCCGAACAGGATGTCGAGCAAGCCGTTGCGGAACTGACCGGCGACCTGGGCGCGGACGTGGTCTTCGAGGCGGTGGGCACACCCGCAACCTTCACCCAATGCATCGCGCTGGCGGGCTATGCGGGACGCGTGGTCTATGTCGGCTATTCCAAGGCGCCTGTCAGCTACGACACGGCCTTCTTCAACCTCAAGGAACTGGACATCCTGGGCTCGCGCAATGCGACGATGCAGGATTTCAGGGACGTCATCGCCCATCTGGAAAAGATCGGCGACATGGCGGACCTGCTGATCTCGAAGGTCTTCCCCTTCTCGCAGGCGGATCAGGCATTCCCCTATTGGAACGACAATCGCGACAATCTCAAGGTGATGGTGGCACTATGAACGACAGCTTCAAGCGGGCTTTCAGCCTGGAAGGCAAGCGTGCGCTGGTGACCGGCGGCGGTTCCGGGCTTGGCGAGGCGATGGCCGCCGCCATGGCCGCCGCCGGCGCCGAGGTCATCCTGGTCGGACGCCGCAAGGACGTGCTGGAACAGGCGGCCGGCCGCATCCCCGGCGCCAAGGTCGAGACCGTGGACCTGGCCGACATCGCCGCGCTCGACGCGGCCGCGAAAGCCATCCTGGAGCGGCATGGCAAGATCGACATCCTCGTGAACAATGCCGGGAACACGATCCGCAAGCCGTTCCTTGAGACGACATACGAGGATATAGACGCTGTGGTCGACGTGCATCTGCGCGGTGCGCTGGAGTTCTCGCGCCCGATCATCGCGCGGCAGGCGGAAACCGGTGGCGGCTGTGTCATCTTCACCGCATCGATGGCCTCCTACATGGGCCTGCCCTATGTGATGGGATATACCGTCGCCAAGACCGCCCTGCTGGGTGTCGTGCGCGCCCTTTCCGCCGAGTTCGCCGGCCAGAACGTCCGGGTGAACGGCATCGCGCCGGGCTGGATCGACACGCCGCTTTATCGCGGGGCCACGGGCGCCGATCCGGCACGCAAGGCCAAGGCCCTTGGCCGAATCCAGATGGGACGCATCGGCGAGGTCGAGGATGTCGGCTGGACCTGCGTGTTCCTGGCCTCGGACGCGGCCGCCTATATCACGGGACAGACAGTGGCCGTGGATGGCGGAGCCCTGGCGGGTTTCTGACCTTCGCCGGGCGCGCCTTTGCTCCGAGATGCCAGCCGTTGGGGGCCGGTTTGCAAGGATGCCGCAGCTTGGCTCAGGTCGATGCGCATCCTTTCTCCAGCCCCGCCAGGGCCTCGCAAACATGCCGGGCATCTTCGGGCAGCAGCGCGGCACGATCCGGGGCTTGAAGGTCCAGCACAAGGCTTGCCGCTTCCTGCAAGGGTTTCTCGCCGCCAGGCCCCGCCGTTGGCGGAAGCGACCGGATCAGGGCTTCCAGCACCTCGGCCTCGATCCGCTCGGCCGTGAGCTCCTGCGCCTTGATCGCCTCGCGCAGGGCGGGCACGCGCGGGTTCCAGGCCAGGCTGGCGTCGGATTTCATCGCCGTCCTGATGCGGCGCAGCGGATGGATCACGTCTTGCCGCCACTGCGCGCATGAGGCGTCCAGCGCCCGGATGGCGGCGGCATCCAGCGCCTTGCCCAGAACCGCGCCGTGAAGGACGGCGAGAAACAGCGGGATGTCCAGCCCATATGTCTCCTGCAGGCGCAGGCAGGCCGGGGCCACGCCCGGCGCGGCATAGATCTTCAGCATGAAGGGCCAGAGTGCCGTCGCCTCGTCTTTCTCGGCGGCGCATTTCCCTTTGGGGCCGGCTTGCATCGTCATGGCTCCTCGCTCGCCAGCGCGGCGATCTCGCCCACACTCACCGGCCGAAGCGGCGGCCGGACGGTCAGCCAGCCCGCCTCCTCCATGGTCACGCCGCGTATCCGGGCCGTCAACTGGGCCAGGGTCGGGCCGCAGATCCGGCCCTGGCAGGGGCCCATGCCGCAGCGCAGGAACGCCTTGAGCTGGTTCGGCCCGGCAGCGCCGGCGGCAAGGCTTGCCCGGATCTCGCCGCAGCGCACCTCTTCGCAGCGGCAGGCGACCACCTCGTCCGGGGGCGCCAGCAATTCCGGCGCAGGCCGGTAAAGGCGCTCGATCAGCGGGCGCGCGGCAAGATGGGCGCGACGCGCGCGGCGCGTGGCCGAAACAAGCAGCGGATCGACCTGATGGCCAAGCCGTTCCAGAATGGCCATGGCGGCGATGCGCCCTTCGAGCAAGGCCACCATGGCACCGCCGATCCCGCCGGCATCGCCCGCGACATGGACATGGCCCAGCGAGCTGCACAGATCGCGGTCCCGCGCCGGATGGAAGGCGACCGCGGCCGCGGACCAGAGCATCCGGCATCCCAGGCTGCG
Source organism: Paracoccus sp. SSJ (assembly GCF_030234105.1). Taxonomy (NCBI): domain Bacteria; kingdom Pseudomonadati; phylum Pseudomonadota; class Alphaproteobacteria; order Rhodobacterales; family Paracoccaceae; genus Paracoccus; species Paracoccus sp. SSJ. Next base: position 30,580 of record NZ_JASSPE010000012.1, read on the forward strand.
CAGCAGATGGGTTTCAGGGATGACACCTTCGTGCAGGCCGATGCGGGACAGCCGCAGCCTGTGCCGGCCGCGGCCGAGAAAGCGCAGAACAAGGCCGCCGTCCCCATCGGGCTCGATCCCGATCTGACGGGCATTGGTATGGACGGCGATCCCCGCCCGGCGCAGCTGCCACAAGAGCCCCGCGCCCTTGGCCAGATAGGCCGGACCGTGCCCCAACAACGCGCGCGGCAGGTGCGGCAGCGCCGCAAGCATGGGCCCCGGGCGGGCGGTATCGACCAGCACCAGATCGCGCTTGCCCGCCGTCAGGCATTGCGCGGCATAAAGATAGACAAGCGGCCCCGTCCCCACCAGCGCAAGCGGCCCCCGGGGCAGCAGCCCCTCGCGCTTGAGCAGGATCTGCAGGCCGCCGATGGTGGTCACCCCGGGCAGCGTCCAGCCGGGCAGCGGGACCGGCCGCTCCATCGCGCCGGTGGCGACCAGCAGGTGCCGCGCGGCTTCGCGGCGCAGGCCGCCCGCATCCCTAAGCCAGACCGTGCCGTCCGGTTCGACCCGCCACGCCTCGGTCGAGAAGGCGAGCGTGGCGCCGCTGGCCCGCAGCCGCGTCACCTCGGCCGCACCGGCCCGATAGTCGGGACCAAGGATGGCGGCCCGGCTTTCGGGAACGGTCTCGATACCGCGCCAGATCTGGCCGCCGGGACCGGGCGCCTCGTCGACCAGCAGGACCCGCGCGCCGCGTTCGGCCAACAGGCTGGCGCCGCCGATCCCGGCCGGGCCGGCACCGATGACGATCGCGTCCCAGCGGCTCATTTCCCCGCCCCCGCCGCATCGCGCCGCGCGCCGATCTGGCGGCGCACCTTCATCCCGGCCCGTGCGGCCACCATGCAGGCACGCTGGTTGTCCTGGCCGTCTATGCTCACGAGGCAATCGAAACAAACGCCCATCAGGCACCATGGCCCGCGCGCGGCGCCGGAAACCGGGGTTTCGCGGAAAGCCGTGACGCCAGCGGCCATCAACGCGCCGGCCACCGTCTCTCCGGGCCGGAAGCGCAGCGGGCGGCCTTCGAAGAACAGTTCGGGACCCGCCGCGGGGGCGGGGGGGTCAAGTCGGATGAACGGCAAGGCGCGCACTCCGCATGGATCGGGGGGCGGGGCCAAGATCGCCCCGGGCCAAGGCGGGGCCGAGGTCGAGCGCATGCAGGCTCGCCAGCGTGACCCCGCTGTGACAGGTGACGAGGAATGCCCCCGGCATCTCGGGCGATTCGTCATAGATCGGCAGGCCGTCCGGCGTCATGATCCTGAGCGCGGCCCAGGCCCGGACCAGGCGCGCCGCGCGCAGGGCCGGGAACAGCCGCGTGCCGATGCGGCAAAGCCGGGCGATGGCCTCGACCTCGGTCGCGGTCGAAAAGCCGGCATCCTCATGCGTGCTGCCCAGCAGCACCGTGCCCTCGCGGCTTTGGCGGATGGCGCTGGCAGGATGGTGCAGGAAGGGCGCCACCCGGTCTGTCACCACGATCTGGCCGCGCTCGGGCATCAGACGCGGCTCCAGCCCGATCTGGCGCGCCAGCGCATCGGCGCCAAGGCCGGCCGCGATGACGATCCGGCGGCCCGTCACCTCGGCCCCCGAGGCATCGCGGATCGCAAAGCCCCGATGCGGATCCCGCCGGATCTCGCGCGCCGAGAAATTCGTCCGCAGCCGGCCGCCGTGCCGGACCAGCCCTTCGTGAAAGGCGCGCAAGGCGAACAGCGGGCTGACCTCGCCATCGAGGTCGGAAAGCGAGGCGCCAAGCACCTGCGGACCGATGCCCGGCGCCATCTCGCGCAGGGCTTCGCGGTCGAGCAACTCGATGCTGATATCGGCGGCTTCAGCACGGGTGCGGGCGATCAGCGCCCGGCGCTGTTCCATCTCTTCTGCCGAGCAGCAGAAATGCAGCCCGCCGCCGCCGCGCCAGCCGATGTCGATCCCGCTTTCCTCGCCCAGGATGCGGGCAAGCTCGGGCCATCGCCTGCCGGCACGGATCGACCAATGCATGTAGTCGGGATGGCCAAGCCCCTTGCCCTGCAGCCAGACCAGGCCGAAATTCCCGCGCGAGGCGCGAAAGGCGATGTCGCCCTCGTCCAGCAGGGTTACGTCGGCACCCGCCCGCGCAGCACCCCAGGCAAGCGCCGCGCCGATCAGGCCGCCGCCGATGACGACCAGTTCGCCGGCCACGCTCATCCCGGCCAATCCGGCGGTTGCAGGGACAGGTGCATCCAGCGCAGGAGCGTGACGATATCGAAGACCGGAAGACCGAACCGACGCGAGACCGCCGCCGAATAGGGCGGCAGGTTGGCGCATTCGAAGACCAGCGCGCCGACCTCGGGGTGACGCTCCAGCAGTTCCGCCACCGTGGCCATCACGTCGGCCTCTTGCGCGGCGCGGTCGACCTCGGGCGCCTGCTCGCGCATGTTGCGCAGCAACGGCCCGTCGAAGGGCAGCGCCGCGATGGGCAGCCCGGCTTGCGCACCCACGCCGCGGAAATGCCGCTCGTCCAGCGCCGAAAGATCCGAGACGATCAGCCCCGGCACCCGCCCTGCGGGCAGGATGCGCCGGATCATCGGGATCTGCAGCAACGCCGAGGACAGGAAGGGCACCGGCGAATGCCGGACCAGCTCGTCCTGGAGCGCGGCGAGGAAACCGCAACTGGTGGTGATCGCCGAACAGCCCAGCCCGGCCAGGTCGTCTATCGCGGCGCGAAAGGCGTCCAGGGCATGGCGCGGATCGCCCTCGATCACGTCGCGCGGCCTGACGCCACGCACCACGCGGAACTGCACCGCAAAGGGCCAGGTGCCGGCATGGGCGATGTCGCCGGGCAGGCGGCGAAACCCGGTATCCAGCACGATGATGCCCAGCATAACCCCGTGAACCGTGCGGCGCGCGGGGGTCATGGCATCTCTCCGGCAAGGGCGTCCTTCAACCCGCTCCAGCGCCGCACCGCCCCGGTGTCGATATCGAAAAGGTCCAGCGCCCGCGCGGTGGAATGGGTCACCACCTCGTCCAGATCCCGCGGCCTGGCGTAAAAGGCCGGCACGGGCGGCATGATGATCGCGCCCATCTGCGTCAGCCGCGTCATCGTCTCCAGATGGCCCAGGTGCAGCGGCGTCTCACGCAGCATCAGCACCAGCCGGCGGCGTTCCTTGAGCACGACATCCGCGGCACGGCTCATCAGGGTCGAGGTGACGCCGGTGGCGATCTCGGACATGGTCCTGACCGAACAGGGCGCGACCAGCATGCCCATGGTGCGAAACGAGCCCGAGGCGATGCTGGCGCCGATATCGGCCACCGGATGGATCACGTCCGCGCGGCCCTCCAGGTCCGCACCTCTAAGGCCAAGCTCCTGATTCAGCGTCAGCAGGGCCGAGCGGGACACCACCAGATGGGTTTCCACGCCCGCCTGCCGCGCCAATGCCAGGGCCGCGATGCCATAGGCGGCACCCGAAGCGCCGGAGATGCCGATGACCAGCCGCCGTGCGCCCATATCAGTGCCCCGGGAACCAGTCTTCGGCGCGGACCTGTTCGCCAAGGCGCAGGCGCTTGCGCTCGAACTCGGCCTCGCGGCCCCATGGCTTGGTGGCATCGACCAGAAGCCGGCCCCAGTGGTCCTTTTGCTCGTCGCGATAGAAGGACGGGGTTTCGGGGATGATCATCATGTCCTTGTCGGGTCGGCAGCGGGTCAGGATCGCCCATTGCACGTCGTCCATGTCGTAGATGTCCACGTCGGTATCGACCACGGTGATCTGCTTGGCCCAGATCGGCTCGGCGCCGATGGTGGCCAGCATGACCTGGCGGGCATGGCCCTCGAACTGCGGCTCGATCTGCACGACGGCATGGTTCACGAAGGGCTGGCAGGTGACGTTGACGATCCCCGGCAAGGCCGCGGAAAGCCGCTGGTAGATGTTGGCCGAAACCGAAAGCTCCAGCGTCAGCACCTCTTCGGGCGAGCCGCAAAGGATGGAATGGAACATCGCATCCTTGCGCACGGTGACGCCCAGCACCTGGAAGACCGCATTGGGGGCCTCGGCCACATAATAGCCCATGAATTCGCCGAATGGCCCTTCGGGCAGGCGGACGTTGGGCAGGAAGCGGCCCTCGATCACCACCTCGGTCTCGGCCGGCACCTCGAGGTCGATATGGTTGCACTTGCGCATGGCGACGGGCTTGCCGCGCAGCCGGGCCGCTACCTCGAGCTCGTCCACGTCATAGGGCAAGGGCGCGGCCGCGGTCAGGAAGGCATGGGCCGGCGGTCCGATGAGCATCGCGGCTTCCAGCGGCCGGCCCATCTTTTCGGCTTTCTCGTGATAGATCGTCAGATGGTGGCGCGGCGCAAGGCGGCAGCGCAACTCGCCGTCGTCGATATACATCGAGCGGTGATAGGACAGGTTGCCCACCCCCGTCTCGGGATCCTTCGCGATGAACATGGCCGAGGTGAAATAGGCCCCGCCATCGCGGTCGGAATAGGTGATGAGGGGCAGGTCGGAGAGCCTGACCTCTTCATATTCCGGCAGATCGGCCGGGGCGGCGGCAACAAGCGGCTGCTTCATGTCGGCCGCGCCCAGCGATGAGAGCCTGCTCCACTGCCGGCAGAAATCGGCGGCATCGATGCCGATCACCTCGCCCAGCCGCTCGCGCGTGCTGTAGACGTTGCTCACGACAGGAAAGCGGGTGCCCTTCACATTGGTGAACATCACCGGCCTGGCCCATTTCTTCTGCGCAAGCTGGGTGACGGCGGCAAGCTCATGCGCGGGATCGATCTCGCGATCGACGACCAGCAGGTCGCCGCGGGCCTCGAGCTTGCGGACGAACTCTCTCATGTCGGACTCCTTGGGGTGTTTCCCTGCACGGGATCAGCGGGTCTTTCCGCCCTGAAGCGTGGGCACGATGCGGTTGGAGCGCGCCTCATGGGTCGAGCGCAGGCGATAACGGTCGCCGGGATAGATGAAGCGGCTGCGCGTGACGGGAATGCCGTCCCGCCAGGTCGAACGGTCCAGCAGCAGGCAGGGCTGGTTCTCGTCGATCTGCAGATGCTTGCGCACCTCTTCGTCGGCACGGATGGCGCGGATCGTGTTGTCCACGGTCGTCACGCTGGTCTCGCGCAAAAGCCAGTTATGCGGCGTGATGCGCGAGAAATCCTGCTCAAGATAGGCCGGCGCCTCGGCAGCGTTCACATAGCGATCCTCAAGCTGGATCGGCGTGCCGTCCTCAAGATGCAGCAGGCGCGAGTGAAAGACCGTGTCGTCCGGCGAAAGCTGCAGCATGTTGCGCCCCGGACTGTCGCGCCCCAGGATCGCATGCTGAAGCACCCGGCAGGAATGCGCGCCGCCCGAGAAGGCGATCTCCTCGGAGATGTCGGGCAGGTTGAAGACCGCGCATTGCATCCGCGGCCCGATGACGAAGGTGCCCCGCCCCTGGATGCGCAGCAGCACGCCATCGGTCTGCAACTCTCGCAGCGCCCGGCGCACGGTCAGCCGCGAGGCGCCGAATTCGCCCGCCAGATCCTCTTCCGAGGGCACCTGGAAGTTCGCCGGCCATTCCTCGGTCTCGATCCTGCGATCGATCGCGCTCTTGATCTGTTCGTAAAGGGGCTGATCCGTATTCACTGCACCATCCAAAGTAATATCATTATTGATCCGTTATCATTCCACACTTCCCGGCATTGCAAGTGGAATCTGGTCATTTCATCCGTTTCAGAGACCGAAAATCGCCCGAAAGAAGCCTTTCCCTGCATATTTGCCTAAATTATAGGCACATAACGCTATCATTTACTATCGGAGATTCTGTTGTTGACAGACAATAACAATATCATTTTCTATGATAAGGCATATGGTAGCCGAGTCGATTTCAGGACTTTAGGTCGCGACACGGCACGCAGCAGCCCTGCAAGAATGGAGTGACCATGCCCGCCGAAAGCCTGCCGAAACTGTCCATGTATATCGACGGCCAATGGGTCGCCTCGGCGTCGGGGGCATATCTCGAGACGGTGGACCCCTATACGGCCAAGCCCTGGGCGCTGGTTCCGCGCGGCAATGCCCAGGATGCCGACCGGGCCGTCCAGGCCGCGCACCGCGCCTTCAGGGAGGGGCCCTGGGGCAGGATGCATCCCAGCGCGCGCGGCCGCATCATCTCGAAATTCGGCGATCTGATCGAGGCGAATGCCGATGCGCTGGCCGAGATCGAGGTGCGCGACAACGGCCGCCTGCTGGCCGAGATGCGCCACCAGATCCGCTATATCCCGCGCTGGTATCACTATTATGCCGGCCTGGCCGACAAGATCGAGGGGGCGGTCCATCCCTGCGACAAGGAGGCGCTGAGCTTTTCGCGCCACGAGCCGCTGGGCGTCTGCGTCGGCATCGTGCCCTGGAACGCGCCGCTGTTCCTGTTCTCGCTCAAGGCCGCGCCGGCACTGGCGGCGGGCTGCACCCTGGTGATGAAGCCGGCCGAACATACCTCGGCCACGGCGCTCAAGCTGATGGAACTGGTCGAGGAGGCGGGGTTTCCACCGGGCGTCATCAACGTCGTCACGGGCTACGGCCCCGAGGTGGGCGAGCCCCTGGTCACCCATCCGCTGACGCGCCATGTCGGATTTACCGGCTCGACCAAGACCGGCGCGCATCTTTACTCGCTGGCGGCCAGGGACATCAAGCGCGTCAGCCTGGAACTGGGCGGCAAGTCCCCCAACATCGTTTTCGACGACGCCGACCTGGACAATGCCGTGCGCGGCGTGGTGGGCGGCATCTTCGGCGCCGTGGGCCAGACCTGCATCGCCGGCTCGCGGCTTCTGGTGCATCGCAAGGTGCATGACCAGTTCCTGGAGAAACTGGCAGCATTCACCAGGACCGCCCGCATCGGCGACCCCAGGCACATGGACACCCGGATCGGCCCCATCGCCAACGCAATGCAATATCAAAAGGTGCTGGGTTATATCGACATCGCCCGCGATGAGGGTGCCGAACTGGTCCTGGGCGGCAAGCGCCCCGACATCGAGGAATGCGCAAGCGGCTTCTTCATCGAGCCGACGATCTTTGCCGGCGTGAACAACGACATGCGCATCGCCCGGGAGGAGGTCTTCGGCCCCGTTCTGGCGGCCATCCCCTTCGACGAGCCCGAAGAGGCCGTCGCCATCGCCAACGACAGCGAATTCGGGTTGGCTGCCGGGGTCTGGACCGCCGACATGCGCCGCGCGCTGCTGATGTCCCAGCGGATCGAGGCGGGCAGCGTCTGGGTCAACACCTATCGCGACGTCTCCTACACCACGCCCTTCGGCGGCTACAAGAAAAGCGGCATCGGCCGCGAGAACGGCATCGAGGGCATCCGCGAGTTCCTCCAGACCAAGGCCGTCTGGCTTTCGACCGCCGAGGAAATCGCCAACCCCTTCGTCATCGGATGAGCGTCATGAGAAAAGGTGCCGAAATCCTTGCCGACGAACTGGCGCTGAACGGCGCGCGGATCGTCTATCATGTGCCGGGCGAAAGCTTTCTGGTTGCGCTCGACGCGCTGGCGACACGACATCCCGGCATCCGCGCGATCAGCTGCCGCCACGAAAACGGCGCGGCGCAGATGGCCGAGGCGCATGGCAAGCTGACGGGCCAGCCGGGCGTGGCCTTCGTCACCCGCAGCCCCGGCGCGACCAATGCGGTCAATGGCGTCCACACCGCCTTTCAGGACGGCTCGCCCATGATCCTGATCGTGGGCCAGGTGAAACGCGCGATCCTGGAGCGCGAAGCCTTCATGTCCTACGACTTCCGCACGATGTTCGCGCCCATGGCGAAATGGGTGGCGCAGATCGACGACCCCGCCCGCATTCCCGAATTCGTCCAACGCGCCTGGGCCACGGCCCTGTCCGGCCGGCGCGGTCCGGTGGTGCTGGTCGTGCCCGAGGACGTGCTGGAAGAGATGAGCGACGTTCCCCCCTCGGCGCGCCCGGCCCGGCCGTCGCGCGCCGGGGCGCCCCGGGACGAGGACATGGCGCAGATCTTCGGCATGCTCGCCCAGGCCCAGCGCCCGCTGGTCGTCGTCGGCGGCTCGGACTGGAGCGAGGCAGCGCGCGAGGATATCCAGGACTTCGCCGGCCGGCTGGGCCTGCCGGTGGTGACGACGTTCCGGCGCCGCGACATCATCGACCACCGCCTGGATTGCTATGCGGGCGAGATCGGCATCGGCGCCAATCCCGCGCTGCTTGCCCATATCAAGGAAACGGATTTCGTGCTGATGCTCAACGATGCGTTGAGCGACGTGAACACCATCGGCGCGGGCTACATGGAGGGATTCACGCTTTTCTCGATCCCGCATCCAAAGCAGAAAATCGTCCATGTCATGGCCGACCACGGCGATCTGAACCGGGTGTTCCAGGTCGACCTGGCACTGGCGGCCGACAACGACGCCACCGCCCGCGCCCTGGCCAGCCGGGATGCCCGCCCCCTGCCGGCACATGCGGAATGGACCGCAAGGCTGCGGGCGACCCTGCTGGCCGAGCGCGAGCCCCAGCCCTGCCCCGGCGCGATCGACCTGCCCCGCGTGATGGGCTGGCTGCGCGAACGCCTGCCCGAAGATGCCATCGTCACCAATGGCGTCGGCGCCTATGCCACCTGGAGCCAGCGCTATTTCCCGCATTACCGCCTGCATACCCAGCTTGGCCCCATCAGCGGCAGCATGGGCTATTCCCTGCCGGCCGCCATCGCGGCCAAGCTGGCCCATCCCGAGCGGGTCGTGGTGGATTTCGTCGGGGACGGCTGCTTCCAGATGAGCAGCGAGGAACTGGCGACGGCAGTGCAATATGGCGCCAATATCGTCATCCTGCTCTACAATAACGGGCTTTACGGCACGATCCGCATCCATGAGGAAAACCGCCTCGACGGGCGGAGCAACGGCACCGACCTGACCAATCCCGACTTCGTGCTGCTGGCGAAAGCCTATGGCGCCCATGGCGAACGCGTGACCACGACAGAGGAGTTCGCCCCGGCCTTCGAACGCGCCCTGGCAGCCGGAAGGCCCGCCCTGATCGAGATGGTGATCGACCCCGAAGCCATCCATTGCCGCTATTCGCTCAGCGATCTTCGTGCCCGGCGTGCAGCGCGGGCGCAGGGCTGAGCATCGCAAACCCGCCGCGCCCGCCGCAGAAGCGGGCCGGCAGAACCCCCGGGAGCGACGCTCCAGCCGCCCCTTCATCCCCAACAGGAGTCCCCCCCCATGAACACCAAGCTTCTTTTCGCCGGCCTCGCCCTTTCGGCCTCCTGGGCCGGCGCGGCCTCGGCCCAGGATTGCATGCTGCGCGTCACCACCTGGGGCGGCAGCTACCAGGCTACCTATGAATCCGTGGCCGAAGCCTTTGAAAAGGCCAACAACTGCCGCATCGAATGGGTCGTGGGCTCAAGCCCGGATCACCTGATCAAGGCCCGGCTTGGGCAGGTGGACGTCGTGACCAACACGCTGCTCAACTCCATCGCCGGCGAGAAAGAGGGGCTCTGGGCGCCGCTCGATCCCCAGAAAATCCCGAACATGGCCAATCTCTACGACAATGCCGTCTATTCGGATCATACGATCTTCGCCAATGTCGGCGATTACGTGCTGGCCTATAACACCGAGCAGATTTCCGAGCCGCCCACCAGTTGGGACGCGCTGTGGAATCCCGACTACAGAAGCGCGGCGGTGATCTATGGCATCGACCACATCCCGACGCTGAGCCTGACGGTGATGGAGGCCGAACAGAACGGCGGCGGCATCGACAATATCGAGCCGGGCCTGGACCGCATGGCCGAGCTGTTCAAGAGCGGCAACCTGATCGGGGCGCTGGATGTGGAAAGCCAGATGGTGTCGCTGTTCGAGACGGGCGATGCCTGGATCGGGATGCTGGCCACCGGGCGGATGCGCGACCTGCTGTCGAAGGGGGCGGAGAACATCGCCTTCGTGCGGCCCGAGGAGGGCACCTTCCCGCTGATCTCGACCATCAACATCCACAAGGACGCGACCGATCCCGACATGGCGGCGAAATTCGTGGACTACGTCCTCAGCCCCGAGGTCCAGGTGGCCTTTGCCACGCGCAACCTCTATGCGCCCACGGTGAAGAATGCCGAGGTGCCCGAGGACACCCCCTATCGCGACCTGCTGGTGATGGGCGACGCCTTCGAGCGCCTCTACCTGCCGGATCAGGAAAAGATCACCGCCAACAAGGCCGACTGGCAGCAGCAGCTGAACCAGAAGATCGGGCGCTGAGCGGTTCGATCCCCGTGGCGACCGGACCAGGTCGCCATGACCCGCAGGGCCGGCGACGGCCGCAAGAACCAGGATGAAATGCAGCCCATGTCCGATGATGCCATTCAAGTCCGGCGAGTCATGAAAAGCTACGGCACCATGCTGGCCGTGGACGATGTCTCGTTCAACGTCGCCGAGGGCGAGTTCGTCTCGCTCCTCGGCCCAAGCGGCTGCGGCAAGACCACCACGCTGCGCATGATCGCCGGTTTCACCGACACCTCGGGCGGTGCGATCCGCGTGCATGGCCGCGAGGTCACCCACCTGCCGCCCGAAAAGCGCGACCTGGGCTTCGTGTTCCAGAACTATGCGCTGTGGCCGCATATGACGGTCGCCGAGAACGTGGCCTTCGGGCTGAAGCTGCGCCGCAAGCCGCGGGATGTCATCCGCAACAAGATCGAAGAGGCGCTGTCCGTCACCGGCCTCTCGGGTTACGAGGACCGGCTGCCGCGCCAGCTTTCGGGCGGGCAGCAACAGCGGGTGGCGCTGGCTCGCGCGCTGGCGCTTGAGCCGCAGGTGCTGCTGATGGACGAGCCGCTGTCAAACCTCGACCGCGCGCTGCGGGTGGTCATGCGCCGGGAACTCAAGGAGTTGCAGGCGCGCATGAAGATGACCACGCTTTATGTGACCCATGACCAGGAAGAGGCGCTTTCGATGTCGAACCGGGTCGTGATCATGAACGGCGGCCGCGTCGAGCAGATCGCGGCGCCCTACGAGCTTTACGAAAATCCGGCCACGCGCTTCGTCGCGGATTTCGTGGGCATCACCAATTTCCTGGAAGGCACCGCCAGCGACATGGGCGGCGGCATGGTCGGGGTGCGGCTGCCCTCGGGCCAGGTGCTGCACGCCCAGGCGCGGGTGCCGGTCGCGCAAGGAGGCGCCGTGCGCGCATTGATCCGCCCCGAGCGGGTGACGATTTCCCCGGCCGAGCTTTCGGGGCCGAACGTGCTGGCCGGCCGGGTCGAGCTTTCGGAATATTTCGGCGCCGTGCTGCGCTATACCGTCCGGCTCGACAGCGGCGAGATCCTGCGCGCGGAAGTGCATAACTTCGACGAATTCATCGCCGGCGGCAGCAGGGTCTGGATCTGCACGCTGCCCGAACACCTGCGGGTGATCCCGCATGACCCGCGGGGCTGAGCGATGATCCGACGCCTGCTTCCCCCGCTTGCCCCCGCGCTGGTCGCGCTGCTGATCTTCGTCGCGCTGCCCATGTTCTGGGTGCTGCGCACCAGCTTCAACGAACTGGCCGACGGCGCCTATGTCGTCGAGGCGATGACGCTCGACAACTACGCCCGCTTCCTGGGCGATCCCTGGTATCTGGTAAACACGCTGTGGTTCTCGATCCGCATCGCGCTGGTGGCGACAGCGATCTCGGTCATATGCGGCTATCCAGTCGCGCTCTACATCGTGAAGACGACGGGATTGCAGCGCAACATCCTGATGGCGCTGGTCATGGCGCCGCTGCTGATCGGCCTGGTGACCCTGGTCTATGGCTGGATCGTGATCTTTCGCGGCGGCGGGCTGCTCAATTCGCTGATGATCGCGCTGCATGTCTATGACCGCCCGGTGCGCTACATGTGGGACATCAAGGGCGTGGTAATCCTGCTGGTCTATATCGGCGCGCCCTATGTGGTGCTGTCGCTGCTCGACAGCCTGGAACGCATCAGCCCCTACCTGGTCGAGGCCGCGCGCAATGTCGGCGCCAGCCGCTGGACCGCCTTCTGGAAGGTGGTCTTCCCGATGACCATGCCGGGGCTCTATGCCGGTCTCGTCATCGTCTTTTCGCTGAACTTCTCGGCCTTCGCGGTGCCGCTGATGATCGGCGACAGCAATACGCAGATGATCGGCCTGATCATCTATCGCGAGGCGCTGCTGAACAACGACCTGCCCTTTGCCTCGGCGCTGTCGGTGATCATGGTGGCGGTGAATGCGCTGATCCTTGTGGGCATGGCCGCGTTTTTCGGCCGTATCATCCTCAACCGGCTGGAGGCAAAGCGATGACGCGGCCTGATCTTGGCACGATTGCCCTGCGGTTCTTCACGCTGCTGATGATGGCCTTCCTGGTCTTCCCGATCGCGGTGACGCTGGTCGTGGCGGTCAACCCGCGCGAGTTCATCCTGCCGCCGAACGGCTTCACGCTGGACTGGTTCAAGGCAGCCTGGAGCTCCAAGACCTTCCTGCGCGGCATGGGCGTCAGCCTGGTGCTTGGCCTTGTCGCGGCCACCCTGGCGAATGCGCTGGCGCTGCCGGCGGCCATGGCGCTGGTGCGGAACGATTTCCGCGGCAAGGGCGCCGTCAACCTTGTCCTGATGTCGCCGCTGCTGATCCCGACCACCATCTTCAGCCTGGCGCTCTATATCTGGTTCGTGCGGGTGGGCTACGGCTCGGGCCTGGTGCCGCTGCTGGTGGGGCATACGATCCACGTCATGCCCTATGCGCTGCGCATCCTGACGGCCAGCCTGCACAATCTCGATCCCAGCTACGAAGAGGCTGCGCGCAACGTGGGCGCCGGGCGGACGCGCACGCTGTTCTCGATCACGCTGCCGGTTATCCGCACCGGGCTGATCTCCAGCTTCGCGCTGTGTTTCATCCTGTCCTGGAACGATTTCCCGATCTCGGTCTTCCTGGCGCCGCCGGGCTGGACGCCGCTTCCGGTCGAGCTCTTTTCCTACATCAAGTTCCAGTATGACGCGGTGGCCGCGGCGCTGGCCGGATCGCTTATCCTGCTGTCGGCGCTGGCCATGGTGATCATCGACCGGCTGGCGGGCCTGCGCCGCGTCCTGCGCTCCTGACCTGCGCAGCCCCAGAAGGGCGGCGATCACCGCATCCAGAAGCATCGCCTGGCGCTCGACGGCAAGCGCCCTGAACGGCATCCGCCGCGACTCCCGGCCCGTGCCGGGAGGGTGCCGTTCCCGGCGCCATGCCCAAAGAGCTTGCCGGAACGGACAGCCCGATCATCCTGCACCTGCCCGGTCCCGGCATGGGTGGATCCCGCTTTATGCTGCAGCGCGGAATGCATGGCTGGTTTGCCGGGATCGCGACTACTTTCCACCCGGTGCCCGGACTATATCCGCCTTGTCCGAAACATGCCCGCCGAATGGGCAAGATGAAAAAGGTGCCGAGATGTCCGCTGTCGAAATGAGCCATAGCCGTGTTGCTGCCGGTGGCCTGGGTCAGTTCTTTGCCCGCGTGACCGCGATGGTCACCGCCTGGAACGATGCCCGCATCACCCGCCGCGAGCTGAGCGCGCTGACGGATCGCGAACTGACCGATATCGGCCTGACCCGCGGCGATATCGAGCGCGTTGCCCGCGGCCTCTAAAGCCATCCTGATCGATGAACGGACCCCGTGGCGGTGGCTGCGGGGTTTTTTCATGCGCGGACGCCTGGAACCTCGGTGCCGGGGCGCAGGAGATAGGGCTTCATGCCGGTTCCTTCCCGGAATGCGAATGCCGAAGGGGGGCGGTCCAAACCGGCAACGCCCCCCTACCAGTCGGCGCCGCAGTCGCACTCTTTCGGCGGCTGCCAGTCCGCCGAAAGCCGAACCCCGGCCAGGGGCTTTTCCAGCATCGCCCATGTCGGTAGGCCCAGCAGGAAGGCCGGCATCACATCCTGACCGGCGATGCCGTTCTCAGTGCTCAGCTTCAGGTGCATCACCCCCTTGGGATGCGGCAAGGTGTCCACCATCGCCGCCATGGCCGCGCGGCTGTCCTGCGTCACCAGGTAATCGGGCATGCCGCCGATCTGTTCGGCAAGCCATGCCCTGGCATTGCCGACCGCCACCTCCGGCGTGTCGCCGAATTGCGGCTGGATCGCGCTCAGCCACAGCATCGCCATGCCCTCGAACAGGCCGGCATTGCGCAGCCTGAGGTCCAGATCCGTCAGCCGGAACTGCATCACCTTGTCCAGTTGCGGCGGTTGCGTCATCAGGGCCGCCAGGTCGAAATTCTCGACCGTGCCGCTCAGGGCCAGGCGGTTGCCGCCGGTCTGCGCCACATCCAGGCTGGTCAGGACCAGCCGTTTCGCCGCCGGATCGATGGCATAGTCGAGATGCAGGTCGGCGCTGCTCAGTTCGGCGGTCAGCCGCATCCCGGCAGCCAGCAAAGCTTTCATGATCGTCCCGTCCGGTTGTCGTTTTCAGGGTGTTAGCCGGGCTGGCCGGGGCCGGCAACGATAGGCGACAGTTTCCGGCAAGGGGACGGAAGGCGTGGCGACGGTTCGCCCAAGCGCGTGATGCGGTGTTGCAGCGCCCTCAGCCCAGCCGTTCGATCAGCGCCATGGCCGCATGCGGATTCCTGACCTTGTGGCCGCTGATGACGTAAAGATAGACATCGCGCGGCCCCGACCCGGCGGCGTTTCCGACATGGTCCAGCCCCTCGGGCGCACCGCCCGCAGCCCAGGTCCGGGCCCGTTGCGCCCAGAGGTCCAGCATCTCGGGGCTGTAGCCCAGGGCTTCGTCCTCGGCCGTGCCCATGATGCGCGCATAGACGAAATCGGCGGTCGGATCGGCGATCTGGGGAAACTCTCCGTCCGCCGACAGCACCGCCGCCACATGATGGGCGCGGATCAGCTCGATGAATTCGGGCACGCGGAAGCTGTCATGCCGGACCTCGACCACATGGCGAAGCGCGCGGCCCTCATGCGACGGCGGCAAGAGCTTCAGGAAAGCCTCGAAATCGACCGGGTCGAATTTCTTCGTCGCCATGAACTGCCAATTGATCGGACCAAGCTTGTCGCCAAGCAAGGTCACGCCGCTGTTCAGGAACCGCTCAACGGTCTCGCCCGCATCGGCCAGCACCTTGCGGTTGGTGGCATAACGCGGAGCCTTCAGCGAGAAGACGAACCCTTCGGGCGTCTCGTCATGCCATTTCTGAAAGCTCTCGGGCTTCTGGCTGCCGTAATAGGTGCCGTTCACCTCGATCGAGCTGAGCTGGCGGCTGGCATATTCCAGCTCCCGCTTCTGGGCGAGTTTTTCGGGATAGAAGCTGCCCCGCCAGGGCTCATAGGTCCAGCCGCCGATACCGATGCGGATCTTTCCGGTCGCCATGAAGATGTGCCTCGCTTTCTGCCTGACCCATGAATGGCGCAGCGGGACAGGGTGGTCACTCCGTTCCTTGCTCTGCTACCCCCACCAGGAGCGGTCCCCGACATGCCAGCGCCGCGAACCGCCTTGCCCTCAGGATGCCATGTTTCCGTCGGATCGCCATACCCAAGCAGTCACCTTTCCGCGCGATCCAGACAGGGATTGGGCAAGCGCCAGACCCCTGCCTGCAAAGCCACGCGCGGCGGGCCGTCCTCACGCAAGACGGCCCGCGTGAAGGCAGGCTGCGCTGGTATTTTCAGATCCGCACGCAAATCCGATAGGCGTCGTAGATGGCCGAATGGATGTCTCTGCTTGCGACCGAATCGCCGATGCGGTGCAGGACAGGGCCGTTGCCGGCCGGGCCGGTCATATCGGGCCTGTCATCCGCAGCGATCATATCGGCAATATCGGTCACCCCCAGATTCGCGGCCCGGTCACGCAGCTCATGATAAAGGTCGTCCACAGGGATCGTGCCGCTCTCTATGACCACTTGCGCCGCGCCGATCTCGCAGGCGCGATCCGTCAGCTCGTGGCGGAACTGCGCAAGCAGCCTGTCGCCCCGGCGCTCGACGCCGACAAGCCTGGCCTCGACCATGACGCCGATCCCAAGCTCTGAGACGCGTTTGCGAAAGCCGGTCCGGTCCTGATAGGGCATTTCCAGCGCCAGCGCCTCGTCCGGGGTGGCGATGGTCACCGACTTGCCTTTTCGCGCCAGGTCGAGCGCGCAGGACAGGGCCGCCGCCCGGCCGGTGCCGTCATAGATCAGGACGTCCTCGCGGGGGGCGGCGGCGCCCGTCAGGATGTCCCAGACCGTATCGCAAAGGCCGCCGCCCCGAAGCCAGTCCATGTCGGGGACGCCGCCGGTCGCCGCAATCACCACATCCGGCCCCTCGGCCAGCACGGCCGCGGCGTCCGCATAGGTGTTCATGCGCAGCTCGACCCCCAGCCGCGCCAGCTCCGCCTCGCGCCATTGGACGATCCCCAGCAGGTCGCGGCGTTCCGGTGCCGCAGCCGCGACCAGGACCTGCCCGCCCAGCCTGGGCGCGGCCTCGAACAGCGTGACCCGATGGCCGCGTTCGGCGCAGATGCGGGCCGCCTCCAGCCCGCCCGGCCCGCCGCCGATCACCACGACCTTCTTGCGGGCGGGCGCCTTGTCGATCCTGTGGCTCAGCATCGTCTCGCGCCCGCTGGCCGGGTTATGGATGCAGTTGACCTTCTTGTAGAGGCAATAGGAGGCCCCGACGCAGGGACGGATGCGCGCCTCTTCGCCCCGCACGATCTTGTTCACCAGATCCGGGTCGGCGATATGGGCGCGCGTCATGCCCACCAGGTCGACGATATTCTCGCGGAGCGCATGGCGGGCGGTGGCAACGTCGCGGATGCCGGCGGCATGCATGACGGGCAGCCGGACCTCGCGCCGAAAGGCGGCGACCTGGGGTAGGAAAGGCGCGCTGCGCTGGAACAGGCCAGGCATGTTGTGTTCGGACAGCACGAGGTCGTTGTCCATGCGGCCGTAAATGCAGTTGAAGAAATCGACATGGCCCTCGCGCTCGAAAAGCTGCGCCAGTGCCACGGCGTCGTCGAAGCCCAGCCCGTCCTCCACCCCCTCGTCGATGACGAAGCGGATGCCGACGATGGCCTTGTCGCCCACCGCCTTGCGGATCGCCTCATGCACCATCAGCCCGAAACGCGCGCGGTTTTCCAGCGAACCGCCAAAGGCATCCGTTCGCTTGTTGGTGCGCGGCGACAGGAACTGGCCGATCAGGTGACCGCCGGTCAGCGTCTCGATCCCGTCCATGCCGCCCGCGAAATAGCGGCGGGCCGCCTGGGCATAGTCGCCGATGATGCGGGCGATGTCGGCGGCGTCCATTTCCTTCGGAAAGGCGCGTCCGCGGGATTCGCGCACCCGCGAGGGCGCCAGCACGGGCAGCCAGTTGCCGCCGAACGCCGTCGCGCGCCGCCCCAGATGCGACAGCTGGCCCATGACCGCCGCGCCGCGGCCGTGAATGCGTTCGGAAAGCTGCTGGAGATGGGGGATGATCCGGTCGCTTGTCAGGTCCAGCTGCCCGCCGCCCCAGCTTGAATCGGACGAGGTCATGGCCGATCCGCCGATCATCGTCATGGCCAGCCCGCCGCGCGCCTTTTCCTCATGATAGCGCTGGTAGCGTTCCAGCGGCAGGCCGCCCGCGTCCAGCATCGAGGCATGGCTGGTGCTGATGACGCGGTTCCGCAGCACGAGATGCTTCAGACGGAACGGCTGCAAGAGCGGATCGGACGCGCTTGGCTGGCGGCGGGCTTCTGTCCCGGACACGGGGGTTCCTCCTGTCGGCTGATGGGGCTTGCCGGGACATCCCGGCATGACGGCCCGCCATCAGCATCGGCGATCCCCGCCAGCGCCGGAAGGTCGAATAAACGCAGGGGGGTATTCGTCCTGCGTATGGGGTTGCCCAACTCCGCCCCGATCAGCCGGGCGGAGCCTTGGGAAAATCGGGCAGGATCTGCGCAAGCGCGGCCAGGCTTCGGCCCATCTCGGCGGTCATCCAGGCCCTGATCTCATCGACGACGGGCGAGGCCGGGCGCCCCTTGGGGCGGACCAGCTGGTGCTGCTTGCCGGTGCGGATCACGCAATCCGAGGCAGAGACCAGAACCCCCCGGACCAGCGCATCGGCGATCACGCTGACCCAGCCAAGCGCGATGCCTTCGCCGTTCATCGCGGCTTGCAGGATGACCGCGTAATCGGAAAACTCCAGCCAGCTTCCCCCGCCCGCCGCGCGGTCGGAAACCCCGCCCCAGACCCGGCCCCATGCCGCCATGTCGTGGTCGGTCAGATGCAGGAAGACATGGCCCCGGCCGTCCCCGTCATGATCCAGCCGGCCGTGGCGGCGCAGATAGGCGGGGCTGCAGACCGGCAGGATGATCTCGGGGGCGAAATCCCATGCCGGGCAGTCCAAACCCTGGTCGGGCAGGATCCGCGTCGCCAGGTCGACATTGTCGGGAATGCCGCGCAAGACGCCGGCGGCCAGGTCGAAACGCAGGTCCACGCCGGGAAAGCTGGCCTGGAATGCCGCCAGCCGCGGCACCAGCCAATGCATCGCGAAGGAACTGGACAGCGACAGGGTGACGACGGGGCGCGCGGTTTTCCTGCGCTCTTGCAGCGAGCGGATGACGGCGCCGATCCGCTCGAGGCTGCCATGGACGACGGCATGCAACTCGCGCCCCTCGGGCGTCAGTGCAAGCCCGGCGGGGCCCCGCTCGAACAGGGCCATGCCAAGGCTGTCCTCAAGCTGCGCGATGCTGCGACTGACCGAGGGCTGGGTCAGGTTGAACTCGCGCGCCGCAGCGGTAAAGCTGCCGGTGCGCGCCGCGGCCTCGAAGACCAGCAGCTTGCGGCCCGACGGGATCAGTCTGGAAAACGAAGCCATACGCCAAGCGTATAGGAGAAGGGCGGCATTTCAAGGCCCGGTCGGGATCGGGCGGGGCTTACATCCTGCCGCGTCTTTGCCGTTGCAGCATCCGCGCCAGCCCGGTGGCGATCAGCGGGCCGAAGATCACCACGGCGAACAGCCGGACGGTCTGCAACGTCATGACGAAGGCAACGTCGGCGCCCGTCCCGATGGCAAGGATGGCGATCGAGTCGATGCTGCCCGGCACGGTGGCCAGCATGCCGCTCATCAGGCTGACGCCGGCGATCCAGGACAAGGCCACCCCGGTCACGCCGCAAAGCAGGATCAGCAGCAGGCAGGCGGCGGCCAGCCCGGGCAGGGCCGAAACGCCCCGCCGCAAGAGCTCGGGCGTGAAGCGCAGCCCGACCTGCAATCCGATGGCAAGGAACGCCAGCGACACCAGCCAGCCCGGCATGGACAGGTCGAACCCGCTCAGCGTCAGCGCGGTTGCAAGGCTCAGCGGCACCAGCGAAGCCGCGGCGGGAATGACCGGCAGCCAGCGCGCCACCGCCGTGCCGACCACGCAAAGCAGCACCGCCGTCGCGGTCGATTGCAGGGTGGCGCCGGCGCCGCTGCCGGTATGGGGCATGGCCGGGCCGCTGACGATCATCGCCACCACGACCATGGCCGCGATGACCAGCATCAGCCGCAGGATCTGGATCAGCGCGATCATCCGGCTGTCCAGCCCACGCTCATGCGCGACGGCGATGACGGTACTCATCATGCCGGGCAGGAACCCCCACAGCGTGGCCTCGCGGTCCAGACCCGTCCAGTCCGAGGCGACAAGCCCGGTCAGGCAGGCCACGGCAAAGGTCAGGGCCACGAAAACCAGCGCGACCGGCCAGATGGCGATGGTCTGGCTCAACGCGGCGGCGTCAAGGTTCAGCGCAATCAGGCAGCCGGCGACGCCCTGCCCCATCTGGCCGACGCCGGCGGCGACGCGCAGGTTGCCACCCATGAGCGCCATGCCCACGCCCGCGATCATCGGCCCGACCATGGCCGCGGCGGGCAGGTGCAGCGCACCCAGAACGCCCCCAAGCAACAGCCCGGCAGAGACGACGACCAGCCATCTGAGGCCAAGAGGCCACCGCGTCAGTCCCATCCGAAGGCTCCTTTCCCAAGGGCGGGATCCGTCCCCGCATCGCCGCTGCCCGTCCGGAAGGCAGTTCCTGCCAACCGGACAAGGCAATGAAGTAGAAAATTTTCCAGGGCGCACGGTAAGATAAGCCGCAAGCAAGAGCAGGTGATCGCATGCAGGCCAATCCCACCAAGACGGTCGAGACCTTTGCGCTGGTCGCACAACCCATGACCAGGGCCGATATTCCCCGGCTGCACGAGCTTTCGGTCGGCGTCGGCTGGATGCACCGCCCCGAGGATTGGGAGGCGGTGCTTGGCCTGGGCAAGGGGCTTTTCGTCGTGGACGAGATCGGCCGTGCCGTCGCCTCGGCCATGTGGTTCCCGATGGGGGACGAACTCGCCTCGATCGGCATGGTCATCACGGCGCCACGGTTGCAGGAATACGGCACCGGCCGCTGGCTGATGGAACAGATCCTGGGCCAGACCACGGGGCGCGACCTCATGCTCAGCGCCACGCATGCGGCCTACAAGCTTTACTGTTCGCTGGGCCTGCAGCCGGGTCCGACGATCTTTCAGCACAACGGCTTCGTGACCGATACGCCGCCCGGAACCGCGCCGCCGGAGGCCGAGGTGCGCCCGCTGCACCCCGAGGACGAGGCCGCGATCCGCGCGCTGGATGCCCGCGCCTTCACCGCCCAGCGGCAAGCCGTCCTCGACCATCTGCTGTCCGTCGGCCAGGGAACCGTCCTGCTGCGTCAGGGCCACATCGCCGGCTTCGCCTTTTGCCGCCGCTTCGGACGCGGCCATGTCATCGGCCCGGTCGTCGCCGATACCGAGGCCGAGGCCATCGCGCTGATCTCGCCCCATATCCGCGCCCATGCCGGAGGCTTCGTGCGGATGGATACGCGCCAGGCCGAAGGGCCGCTGCGCGACCACCTGACCGCCTGCGGGATGAAGCTGCACGAGACGGCGACCTCGATGTCCAGGGGCGCCAAGCGGTTCCAGCAGCAAACCCCGCGCATCTTCGGCCTGTTCAGCCAGGCGCTGGGATAGCCGCACCCGATGCGGGCGGGCCGCCGGCAGACGCATGCCGGCCCCGGCGGTCACATCATCCCCATTTCGCCAAGGTCGCTGCCGTCGATCATCCGCCCATGCCGGAACGGCGCGGGATCGACCGAAGGCGTCACGCCACGGATCAGCTCGGCGGCGAGCCGCCCCGCGGCGGGGCCGATGCCGAACCCATGCCCGCTATGGCCGGCCGAGACGAACAGCCCAGGCCGCGACGCAACCGGCCCGATCACCGCGATGGCGTCGGGCGTGCAATCGACCATGCCGCCCCATGAATGCGCCACCTGCGCGCCCGCAAGCGCAGGAAAGGTCCTGGCCAGGTCGGCCAGCCCGCGTTTCAGCAGCCGCGGCTCGGGCCTCGGGTCGAGGATCCTGGCCCGCTCGAAGGGCGAGGGACCGGCGGCGTTCCAGCGTTGCAGCGAATCCGGCCCGGTGAAGAAGCTGCTGCCGATGGCATAGCTGAGCTTGGCGCGGCGCTTCACGAAGGTCTTCCAGAACGGCCGCATCTGCATGATCCCGCGCGGCGAGACATGCAGCCGACCGAAGCCCGAGGTGCCGACCGTATAGCCGCCGTCCAGCCGGCGCCGGATGGTGATGTCCTGCGCCGAAAAGCCGCCTGCCGTGATCTCGGGCATCGGGCCGGTCGCAAACGAGGTGGACTGGATCGAGGCTTGCAGGAAAGGCACTCCATGGTGACGCAGCAGCATCCCGGCCCATGCGCCCCCTGCGACCAGCACCGCATCGCAGCCGATCCGCCCGCGCTCGGTCAGCACGCCGCTGACCCGGCCGGCCGAGAACTCGATCTCGCGCACCGCGCAGGACTGGTGAACGGTCGCGCCATGGCTCCGCGCGGCCTCGGCCATCAGCGGAGCGGCCAGCGCCGGCTCAGCACGGCCGTCGGTCGGCGAATGCACCCCGCCCCGCCAGCGCGGCGCAGCGCCGGGGACCATCCCGGCAACCTCGGCGCCCGAGATCATCCGGGTATCGACGCCATAGCCGCGCGCCATCCGGCCCCATTCCTCCCATTGCGCCAGTTCGGCCTCGTCATTGCTGGCATAGACCAGCCCGGCGCGGCGAAAGCCGGTATCGCCGCCCAGATCATGCGACAGGGTTTCCCACATCCGCAGCGCCAGCATCGCCAGCGGCAATTCGCGCTCGTCGCGGTTCTGCTGGCGGCACCAGCCCCAGTTGCGGCAGGACTGCTCGGCCCCGATCCGGCCCTTTTCCAGCAGCGCGACCCGCAGGCCGGCCCGTGCCAGTTCCCAGGCGGTCGAGGCGCCGGCGATGCCGCCCCCGACGATCGCCACATCGACGCGGGCGGGCAGTTGCGCATCCGATGGCACGGCACGGACGGGAGGAGTCATGGGTCTGCTTTCCGTTCAGAAATCCGAAACCTTGCCCCAGCTTCCCTGTCGGAAGCGCGAGGGGTGGTAGGGCGCGGGATCAAGGATGGGCGTGGCGCCGGTCACCATGTCGGCGATCATATGGCCCGCACCGGGACCGATGCCGAAACCGTGGCCGCTGAAGCCCGCGGCCAGAATCAGGCCCGGCACCTCGGTTTCGCCGATGGCCGGAACACCGTCGGGGGTCGAATCGATATAGCCCGCCCATTGCGCCGTCACCGGAATATCCGCAAGCCCCGGCAGCAGCACGCGGGCACGGGCCAGCGTCTCGCGGATCATCGCGGCGTCGGGCCTGGGGTCCAGGATACGCATCCGCTCCATCGGGGTCGGGCGGTCCAGCCGCCAGCGGGCCAGCGTCTCGTGGCCCGAGCGCCAGCCCTCTGCCCCGCCTGGACGCAGCACGCGCCAGCGCCGGGCGAACATCGGCAGGAAATGCCTGGCAAAGCGCAATTGCTGCGGCGTCGGATCGACGCGCGCATAGCCCGAGACCGCCAGCGTATAGCCGCCATCGCCCCGCCGGGTGACCGAGACGCGGGCGGTATGCAGCGCGTCCGGCCCCTCGACCCCCGGCCCCACGGCAAGGATCGAGGACCGCACCGCCGCTTGCGGGAACGCCACCCCGTATTGCCGGCAGAAGGACGAGGCCCAGGCCCCGCCGGCCAGGATCACGATCCGGGTGCGGATCACGCCCTTTTCGGTGACGACGCCCGCGACCCGGCCTGCCTCGAGCTCCAGCCCGCGCGCGGCGCAGGACTGATGGACCGAGCCGCCGAATTTCTGAACCCCGCGCGCGATGACGGGGGCCGCGCGTTCCGGGTCGGCAATGCCGTCGCTGGGCGAGAACACGCCGCCCTTCCACGCCTTGCCCGTGGCGCGGCCGCGCCCGGCGGCCTCGGCGGGCGTCAGCATATGGGTCACGACCCCTTGCCCGCGCGCGAAATCGCGCCAGCGCGCCCAGCCCGCGATCTCGGCCTCGTCGTCGGAAAGATACAGCAGCCCGCAGCGGCGGAACCCCACGCTTTCGCCGATATCGGCGGCCAGCGCGTCCCACAGGTCCAGGCTTTTCGTCGCCATCGGCAATTCGCGCGCATCGCGGTTCTGCTGGCGGCACCAGCCCCAGTTGCGGCTGGACTGCTCGGCCCCGATCCGGCCCTTTTCGACCAGCGCCACCCGGACGCCGCGACGGGCCAGATAATAGGCGGTGCAGGTGCCGACGATCCCGCCGCCGATGACGACCGCGTCGGCTTCCGGGGGCAGGCTGTCAGGGGTTCGGATATGCAGCAATGGCGCGGGCATGCCAGTCTCCTTTCAGCACAGATTACCGGCGGGGCGGGATGAATTCTGCCGCAGTTGCCGGAATTGCAGCATTTCCTTTTGCACGAAAACCATCCGGCAGCGCCTTATGCCACAAGATATATTCGCGACACGCCACGGGTCTACCTCGTGCTTTCGATTGAGATGGCGGCAGTTTCTGCTAGTCTGCGCAACGACTCGGAGTCCCGGTCGCGGGACATGGCGCAGACAGGTGTCCGGTGAAGCTCGACCGCATAGATATTCGCATCCTGCACGAATTGCAGAAAAACGGCCGCATCACCAACGTCGAGTTGGCCGAACTGGTTCACCTGTCCCCCAGCCCCTGCCTGATGCGCGTCAAGAAGCTGCAGAAATCCGGCTATATCACCGGCTATTCCGCCCAGATCGACATCGCCAAGCTGGGCCCGACCCTGACCGTATTCACCGAGATCACGCTGAAGAACCACCGCCAGATCGACTTTTCCCGCTTTCAGCAGGCCATCGAGAAGATCGAGGAAGCCATCGAATGCCACCTGATCTCGGGCGGCTACGACTACCTGGTGAAATTCGTCACCGCCGGGATCTCGGACTACCAGTCGATCATGGAGCGGCTGATCGACGCCGAGGTCGGCATCGACAAGTATTTCAGCTTCGTCGTCATCAAGACGCCCTTCGCCAAGTCCCACCTGCCGCTCAGGACGCTGTTCGACGTCTAGGGACCGGCCGGGCATGGCTCAGCGCCGCGCAAGGGCGGCGCTGAATTCGGGGTCGCGCGACAGCCCGTCCAGCCAGCCGGTATCCAGCTTGGGAACCGAGGCGAACAGCAGCCGGGAATAGGCATGCTGCGCACCGCCATGGATGCGGTCGGCGGGCAGGTGCTCGACCTTCTCGCCGGCGAACATGACCATCACCTCGTCGCAGATCGCCTGGACCGTGGACAGGTCGTGGCTGATGAAGACATAGGACAGGTCCAGCTCGCGCTGCAATTCCTTCAGCAATTCGATCACGGCGGCGGCCACGACCGTGTCCAGCGCCGAGGTGATCTCGTCGCACAGGATCACCTCGGGGTTGGCGGCAAGCGCGCGGGCCAGGTTGACGCGCTGCTTCTGGCCGCCCGACAGCTCGCCCGGCAGGCGGTGGCGCATGGCGGCGGGCAGGCGCACCATGTCCAGCAGCTCGACGATCCGCGCCTCGCGGGCGGCGCCCTTCATGCCGTGATAGAAGCTCAGCGGCCGGCCCAGGATATCGCCGACCGGCCGCGCGGGGTTGAGCGCGGTATCGGCAAGCTGGAACACGATCTGCAAGCGGCGCAATTCGTCCTTGCTGCGCTGCCGCGCATCGCCGGCCAGCACCTTTCCGCCCAGCAGGATCGAACCCGAGGACGGCGGCAACAGCCCGGCGATCGCCCGCGCCAGCGTGGATTTCCCGCTGCCGGATTCGCCGATCACGCCCAGGTTGCGGCCTTTTTCCAGCGCGCAGCCGACATCGCGCAAGGCCAGCTTGTGGGGCACGCCGCTGGCATCCACCGGACCATAACCGGCGGTGACGCCGACGACCTCCAGCGCCGGCACGGGCGCCGCCTGGGGCGCCGGTGCCACCGCGGCATGCGGCACGGGATGGAAGGCCGCCAGCAATTCGCGGGTATAGGGGTGCTGGGCATCGTGCAGGATCTGCTGGGTCGTGCCCACCTCCTGCACCTCGCCGCCGCGCAGCACGACGATGCGGTCGGCGATCTGGGCGACCACCGCCAGGTCGTGGCTGACATAGACCCCGGCCATGCCCCCCGCCGTCATCACAGATTTGAAGGCGCGCAGAACCTCGATCTGGGTGGTCACGTCCAGCGCGGTGGTCGGCTCGTCGAAGATCACCAGCTTGGGACCGCCGATCAGCGCCATCGCCGCCGAAAGCCGCTGCAATTGCCCGCCCGAGACCTGATGCGGATACCGCTGGCCGATGGTTTCGGGATCGGGCAGCGCCAGGGCGCGGAACAGTTCGACCGCCTTGGCGCGGGCCTGGTCCATCGGCATCAGCTTGTGGATGCGCGCCACCTCGACCACCTGGTCCAGCAGCCGCTTGCAGGGGTTGAAGGCGGCGGCGGCGCTTTGCGGGACATAGGCCACCTCGGTGCCGCGCATCGCAGCGCGCTGGCGCTCGGACAGCTGCACCATGTCCTTGCCGTCCACCACCACCGCGCCGGACTGGACATAGCAGCCGGGCCGGCAATGCCCCATCAGCGTCATGGCGATGGTGGTCTTGCCCGAGCCGGACTCGCCGATCAGCGCGACGATCTCGCCCTCGGCGATGTCGAAGCTGACGCCCTTGATGATGTCGATGTCGCGGCCGGAATCGGTCACGGCACCCAGTTTCAGATCGCGGATTTCAACAAAACTGGCCATCATTCGCTCCGGTCGCGGATTCGCACGGGAAGGTTGTCGATCAGCAGGTTGACGGCGATCGTCAACGTCGCGATGGCGATCGAGGGCATGATGACCGCCGGCGCGCCAAAGGACAGGCCGCCGATATTCTCGCGCACCAGCGAGCCCCAGTCGGCATTGGGCGGCTGCACGCCCAGCCCCAGGAAGGACAGACCCGAGAGCAGCAGCACGATGAAGACGAAGCGCAGCCCCATGTCGGTCAGCACCGGGCCAAGGATGTTCGGCAGCACCTCTTGCGTGATCAGGTAGGGCGTGCGCTCGCCCCGGGCCCGCGCGACGGTGACGAAATCCATCGTGCTGATGTTCACCGCCAGCGCCCGGGCGAAACGATAGGCGCCGGGGGTATAGATCACCGCCAGCACCCCGATCAGCACCGGGATGGACGAGCCGATCCCGGCGACGACGACCAGCCCGAACAGCTTGGACGGGATCGAGTTCAGCGCATCGAGGAACCGGCTGAGGCAGGTGTCCAGCCAGCCGCCGATCACCGCCGCCATCATGCCCAGCACCACGCCCAGAAAGCACGAGATCAGCACCGCCGCCACCGAAATCCCGACGGTATAGCGCGCGCCCATCAGGATGCGCGACAGCATGTCTCGTCCCAGATAGTCGGTTCCAAGCCAGTATTGCCCGGACATCGGGCCGAAATAGTCGAAATCGACGATCTCGCCCGGCGGATAGGGTGTGAACTGCCCGCCGAAAAGCGCGATGAAGAGCCAGAACAGGATCACGGCCGAGGCGACCAGTCCGACGGCATTGACGCGATAGCCCAGCAGGCCGCGGGAAAGGGATGAACTGGCCATTACTTGCGCAACCTCGGGTTCGAGACGATGGCGATGACATCGGCGATGGTGATGAGGATCAGGTAGCCAAGGCAGAAGATCATCGCGCAGGTCTGGATCAGCGGCAGGTCGCGGGTAGAGACCGCATCGACCATCAGCTTGGCGATGCCGGGATAGTTGAACACGGTCTCGACGATGATGACGCCCCCCAGCAGATAGGACAGCGACAGCGCGACCGCGTTCACGATGGGGCCGATGGCATTGGGCAGCGCGTGGCGCAGCACGATGCGCGGCTTCGAGGCGCCCTTCAGCAGCGCCATCTCGGCATAGGGCATCTTCAGCGTCTCGACCACGGCGGCGCGGGTCATGCGGATCATCTGGGCCGAGATCACGAAGCTCAGCGTGATGACCGGCATGGCATAGGCCTTCAGCAGGCCCATCAGCGTGGTGGTGTCGCCGGTGAAGGACAGGGCGGGCAGCCAGTGCAGCCAGACCGCGAAGACCAGAACCGCCAGGGTGGCGATCATGAACTCGGGCACCGAGATGACGCCGACGACCAGCGTGTTCACCGCCCGGTCGTAGAGGCTGCCGCGATACATCGCCGTGGTGATGCCCAGGAACAACGCCACCGGAACCGCGAACATCGAGGTCACCGCCGCCAGTTTCAGCGTATTGGCCAGCCGGCCGCCGATCAGGTCGGCGACGGGCATGTTGTTGGCATAGGACTTGCCCAGATCGCCTTGCAGCAGCCCGCCCAGCCAGCGCAGGAAGCGCAGGATGGCGGGATCGTTCAGGTGCATGGCCTCGCGCAGGCCGGCGACGGCCTCGGGAGTCGCCGCCTGCCCCAGCAGGATCTGCGCGATGTCGCCGGGCAACATCTCGGTCGCGGCGAAAACGATGAAGCTCACGATGACAAGCGTGATGACGGCGACGCCGAGGCGGCCCAGCACCAGTGAGACGACCTGTGGATTCATGTCAGGTCTCCGCAATCGGGTGAAGGCCCGCGAGGGTATCGCGGGCCGTTGGAAATCAGGCTTCCAGCCACAGATACTCGGCCATGGCATAGCCCATCTGCCCGCCCAGCGGGTTGGGCAGCAGGCCCTTGACCTTGCCCGCATGGGCATCGACGTTCGAGATATAGACCGGAATGCCGGTCCCCGCCTCGTTCGAGACCATGACCTGCATCTCGTCGTAGATCTCCTTGCGCCTGGCGGTGTCCAGCTCGCCCCGCGCCTCGACCAGCATACGGTCGAATTTCTCGGATTTGTACTGGCTTTCGTTCCAGGGCGCGTCCGAGGCGTAAAGCAGCGAGAACAGGATGTCCGGCGTCGGGCGCGGGTTGATATTGCCGAAATGCACCGGCGCCTTCAGCCAGTAGTTCGACCAGTAGCCGTCCGACGGCACCCGCTGGATGTCGAAGCGCATGCCGATCTCGGCGCCCGCCTGCTGGAAGATCATCGCCATGTCCAGCGACGAGGCCGCCGCCTCGGACGCCACCACCGGGATCGGCTGGCCCAGCAGGCCCGCCTTTTCGAACAGCGATTTCGCGCGCTCGGGGTCGAATTCGCGCGGTTTCAGCTCGGCGTTGTGGAACGGGCTCATCGGCGGGACGGGCTGGTCGTTGGCGATCTCGGCCAAGCCGCGCAGCGCCGATTTCTGGATCAGCTCGCGGTTCATCAGGTATTTCATGCCTTCCACGAAGCCGGCCTTGTCGCCCGGCGCCAGATCCATCCGCGCGTTCAGGTTGGTGTAGTTGCCGCCCGTGGTGATGGACAGCACGAAATCGGGCTGGCTTTCCACCAGCCGCACCGATTGCGGCTTGATCGAGGCCGCGAACTGGATGTCGCCGGACAGCAGCGCGTTCACCCGCGCGCTGTCGTCGGGAATGGCGAAATATTCGAAGCTGTCCAGATGCGCCTTTTGCGGCTTGAAATAGTTCTCGTTGCGCTTGCCGATCGAGCGGACGCCCGGCTCGAACACTTCCGAGACGAAGGCGCCGGTTCCGTTCGCGGTCGAGAAATCGGTGGTGCCGTTCGCGATGATCATGAAGTGATGCATCGCCAGGATGGTCGGCAGGTCGGCATTCGGCGATTCAAGCGTGATCTGCACCCTCTGCGGGTCCAGCGCCTTGATCTCCTTGAACTGCTTGGCGATCGAGTTGACCTTGGAGCCCACCGCCGGGTCGAGATGGCGCTGAAGCGAGAACACCACGTCCTCGGCCTCCAGCGTCTTGCCGTCGTGGAAGGTCACGCCGGATTTCAGCTTGACGGTCCAGACGGCCGCATCCCCGCTTTCGATGCTGTCGGCCAGTTCCATCTCGATCGAGCCGTCCTCCTTCATGAAGGTCAGCCGGTTGTAATAGGCGCAGCAGCGCGTGTAATCCGTCGAAAGCGAGGCCTTGGCCGGGTCCAGCGTGTCGGCGGTCGATGCCGACCAGCCCGCCGCCTTCAGATGCCCGCCCGAAACCGGCGTCTGCGCCAGCGCGGCCGTCGCGCGGCCCAGGACGGTGCCGCCCACGGCCAGCGAGATGCCGCCCGCCATGAACATGCGCAGCAATTCGCGGCGGCTGGCGCCGCGGCGGATCGCGTTCTGGACCATCGCGTCGTCGGCGCGGGTCCAGTTGGTGATTTCCCTGTCGTTCATTTTCTTTTTCCCTTGCTGGAATGGTTGCGACGGACCCGGTCGCCCGGATCCGCACAAGTCACGCGGTCGCGGCCTCGGCCAGTTCGGCCATCGAGGTGAAGTGATGGTCAGGGGTGGTGAATTCGGCAGGCTCGATGGTGCCGCCATAGCCTTTCTGGGCATGCCGGCGCTGGATCCAGCAATTGGTCATGCCCAGGTCGCGCGACACGCCGATGTCGTGATACTGGCTTTGCGCGACATGCAGGATGTCGTCCTTGCCGGCCCCCTCGCTTTCGACGAAGGCGAAGACCTGGCGGAAGAAGGCGGGATCGGGCTTTTCGACGCCGGTATCATCCACCGTGAAGGAGGCATGGAAGGGATGCCCCAGCGCGGCGCTGAAATGCTCGAACGCCCAACGCTGGGCGTTGGTCATGGCGATCAGCCGGTATCTGCCCTTCAGCTTCGCCATGGCGGCGACGGAATCGGCAAAGGGTTTCCAGCCCGGCACCGCGTCGCGCAGCCGCGCGGCATGGGCGTCGTCCGCAGGCAGGCCCAGATCGGGCGCGATCACCTTGTAGACGCGCACCAGATCGTCGGGGAAATGCCCGACGCCCGGCATGTAGCGGGCGGCCCGATACAGGTCCAGCGCGCGCTCGGGGTCGAAATCGACGCCCTTTTCGGCAGCGATCGCGGCCAGCGCGCCGGTCAGCCCGGATTCGAAGTCGATCAGCGTGCCGACGACATCGAAGCTCATGTATTTGAATTGCGACAGCGGTCTTGCTGGCATCCTGTGCGTTCCCCGTTGTTCCCGCGTCCTTGCGCGGCGCTTGTTCCCTCGACCGAAGGGGGCTGGCCCCCGGTTGCCCGCGCCCCGGCCCATGTCTTTCCACCCACGCCGGATGGGCGTCCTTACCCCTCATCCTTCCGGCAAACCGGGCGCGAAAAACTCCAAATCCCGTCCCGGCGCAGCATAATCTTTCGTATCGCGCTGACCCTACGGCATCGCGGATATGGTCAATAACCGCGCGCGCGGTCCACCAGCCCCTCGGGCCTCTGGCCGCGAAGATCGGCGCGGATGCCGGCCAGCACATGCAGCGCGCCCTCATGCGCCACCGTCTGGCTGGCGACATGCGGCGTCAGGATGACGCGCGGGTGGCGCCATAGCCAATGGCCGGCCGGCAGCGGCTCAGGCTCGGTCACGTCAAGCATCGCCTGCGCGATCCGGCCGCTGTCCAGAGCCTGCCGCAGCGCATCCGCGTCCAGTTGCCGCCCGCGTCCCAGATGCACCAGCCGCGCACCCATCGGCAGCTTGTCGAACAGGTCGGCGTCCAGCATCCCCTCGGTTTCCGCGGTCAGGGGCAGCAGGCACAGCAGGATGTCGGTGCGGGCCAGAAAGGCGTCCAGATCGGTATGGCAGGCGACGCCCTCGATCCGGCGCGGGCTGCGGCTCCATCCGGCCAGGTCGAAGCCGAAGGGGCGCAGCGATTCCAGCACCGCCTGGCCCAGATTGCCCAGGCCCATCACCCCCACGCGCCTGTCGGCGGCGTCGACATTCATGCGCGGCAACCATTCGCCGCGCCGCTGCTGGTCCAGATAGGCGGGCAGGTCGCGATGCATGGCCAGCGTGGCCATGGTCGCATATTCGCGCATCTGCCGGGCGATGCCCGGCTCCAGCATCCGCACCACGCCGACGTCTTGGGGCAAGGCGGCCAGATCGAACTGATCGACGCCCGCCCCGACCGAGAATATCAGCCGCAGGTTCGGATAATCGCGCGCCAGCCCCTCGGGCGCGGTCCATGCCACCAGATAGCGCACGGCATGCGGGTCCGGCGCCTGTCCGACATGGAACGGCATATCGGGCAGGTCGCGGGCAAAGACCTCGCGAAAGACCGCGCCGCGCTCGGGGGTGGACAGGAACAGGACCGCCATCAGCGCAGCGCCGCGCGGATATCGGGATCCTCCAGCGTCAGGTCCAGCACCTTGCGGGTGCGGGCGACGATCAGGTCGATCTCTTCCTCGGTGCAGCACAGCGGCGGGGCATAGCCGATCACGCCCCAGCCAAAGGCGCGGATGACCAGCCCCTGATCCCAGGCGCGGTCGAAAATGCGCGTCGCGGGCTGGCTGGCAGCCGGCAGCGGGGTCTTCGCCGCCTTGTCGGTCACCAGCTCGATCGCCGCCAGCATGCCGCGCCCGCGCACGTCGCCCACCAGCGGGTGGTCGCCAAGGCCGCGCAGCCCCTCCATCAGCCGAGCGCCCATCCTGCGGCCGTTTTCCAGCAATCCGCCCTCGTAGAGGTCCAGCACCGCCAGCCCGACGGCGGCCGAGACCGGATGCGCCGAATAGGTATAGCCGTGCCCCACCGCCGCGGCGCCCGCGCCATCGGCGATCACCTGATAGACGCGATCCGACATGAACACCGCGCCCATCGGCACATAGCCCGAGGTCAGCCCCTTGGCGGCGGTGATCAGGTCGGGGACGATGCCCTCTTCCTCGCAGGCGAAAAGCGGGCCGGTGCGGCCGAAGGCGGTGATGACCTCATCGGCGACGAAAAGGATGTCGAGTTCCGCGCACAGATCGCGCATCGCACGCATCCAGCCCTTGGGCGGCACCAGCACCCCGCCCGAGCCCTGGATCGGCTCGGCATAGAAGGCCGCGACCCGTTCGGGGCCGCCCAGCTCGGCGACCTTGGCCAGCAACTGCGCCCTGGACGCCTCGATGATCGCGGCATCGTCGCTGCCCGCGGGATTGCGATAGCTGTAATGCGACGGAATCTTGTGCTGCCAGTCATAAGGCACGCCGAAACCCGCATGGAACGAGGGGATCGCGGTCAGCCCCGCCCCCACGGTCGAAGAACCGTGATAGCCCTGCTCCAGCGAGATGAACTGGTCCTTCCCCGGCATCCCGCGCGCGTTCCAGTAATAGCGGATGAAGCGCACGGTGCTGTCCACCGCGTCCGAGCCGCCCAGCGTGAAATAGACATGGTCCAGATCGCCCGGCGCGGCCTCGGCCAGGCGCGCGGCCAGGCGCACGGCCGGCTCCGAACCCAGCCCGAAATAGCCGGTCGCATAGGCCAGCTCCCGCATCTGCTGCGTCGCGGCCTCGACCACGCTGTCCTGCCCGTAGCCGGCATTGACGCACCACAGGCCCGCAAAGCCGTCGATCAGCTCATGCCCCTGCGCGTCGCGCACGCGCGCGCCCTTGCCCGAGGCCAGCAGGCGCACGCCCGCAGCCTCGTGCCCGCGCCAGCTTGCGACGGGGTGGATCAGATGGGCGCGGTCGAGTTCGACCAGTGAATTGGCCAGCATGTCGTCTCTCCTGAAAGTCAGCCAAGCGCCTGCGCGGCGAGGGCGAAGCGATGAAAATCCCCGGACCGGGCGGCGGGCGTGCCCCGGCTCATGCCGATGCCGCCGCCGACATGGGCCAGTCCCAGCCCGGTCAGCCAGGACGCAAGGCCGCTGTCCTCGGTCGTATCGACGCGGAGGAATTGCCCGGCACGGTCGGACAGCAGAAAGGACAGCAGATCCCTGGCCTCGTCCGCATCGGTGGCGACGACCGGACCCGCAACCGCTCCGCGGCCGAAGGGGCGCAGCGCGGCATAGCCCGCAATCCCGCCCGCCCGGCGCAGGACGGCAATGCGCCCGGCATGCAGCAGCGCGCGGATCAGCGGCGCGCGGTCCGCCCCGGTCGCATCGCGGTCGATGCCGGCGATGGCGTCCAGATCGTCCTCGCCGGCCCAATCGATGCCGGCGGGCGCCGCCGTCCCGGTCAGGATGCCCTGGTGCTGGACGATCCGCCCCTGTTCGGCAAAGCCCAGCTTGCGGTAAAGCGGCAGCCCGGCCTCGGTAGCGACCAGCCGCCATTCCCGCGGCGCCGCAAGGGCCATGGCGCCCTCCATCAGCCGGCGGCCCAAGCCCCTGCCCCGCATGTCCGGGCCGACGATGATCATGTTCATCATGCCGACCGGGCCGAAGACCGTCGCCATCGCCGTCCCGACGACCCGCCCGCCGGACAGCGCGACCACGCCCCGGCTGAGGCCGTGGATCAGCGCCCAGTCCTCGGGCCGGTGCGGCCAGTGCTCAAGGCGCGACAGCTCGACCGCCTGGGGGATGTGGTCGAGCTCAAAACGCGTCAGGACGGGATCGGTCGCAATCTGCATGGCATGGCCTTCGTCTTTCTGCCCGCGCAGCCTGCATGGCGGCAGGCGGCATCTGCGGTGCGGGGAACGGTCGGGGCGTGCGCGCGGCGGATCAGGCCGCGCGCACGCTTGGGTCATCCGACGATGACATAGATCTTGCGGACGGTTTCGACGGTCTTCCAGACGCCGCGATAGCCGGGCTTCATGATGAAGCTGTCGCCCTTGCGATAGGTGACGGGCGGCTGGCCGTCCTCGGTCAGTTCGACCACGCCGTCCAGGATATGGCAGAACTCGAAGCTCTCGCCCTTGATCGAGATGGTCTCGCCCGGCGTCGCCTCCCAGATGCCGGTGCGCACCTCGCCGCCCCGCGAGGCGTCCAGCGCCCAGGTCATGAACGAGGGATCGCCCGAAACCAGCCGGTCGGGGGCCGCCTTGCCCGGCGCGCCGGCGGGAAGGGTCGATGGGTCGATGGTCTGCAAAAGCGGCATGTCTGTCCTCAGCGGATA
This sequence comes from Paracoccus sp. SSJ, assembly GCF_030234105.1. NCBI lineage: Bacteria > Pseudomonadati > Pseudomonadota > Alphaproteobacteria > Rhodobacterales > Paracoccaceae > Paracoccus > Paracoccus sp. SSJ. The sequence continues at coordinate 64,704 of NZ_JASSPE010000012.1, forward strand.
AGGTCAAGGGTTTTGTAGTAAAGGCCCACCAGCGGCAGGAACCACGGCTTGCCGGTATGGAACGGCACCGCCTGCCAGGGCAGCCCGTCCCAGGAATTGCGATTGGCACGGCCGGTCATCAGGTCGGCCATGATCTCGCCCATATGGGTGGCGATCTGCGCGCCATGGCCGGAATAGCCCATCGAGAAGTAAACCCCGTCCGCCTGCCCGGCGCGCGGAAAGCGATCGGCGGTCATGTCCACGAGCCCGCCCCAGCAATAGTCGATCGGCACCTCGCGAAGCTGCGGAAAGGTGCGCAGCAGCCCCGCGCGCAGGATCTCGCCGCTCTTGGCGTCCGAACGCTGGTCCGAGCTCGCCGAGAACCGCGCCCGCCCGCCCCAGATCAGCCGGTTGTCCGGCGCAAGGCGGAAATAGTTGCCGATATTCATCGAGGTCACGCAGGTCCGGTTGCCCGGCATCGTCGCCGCGACCTCGGCATCCGTCAGGGGGCGGGTGGCGATGATGAAGCTGCCGACCGGCACGATGCGGCGGCGAAACCATGGAAAGGCGCCGGTCGTATAGGCGCCGGTCGCCAGCAGCACCTTGCCCGCCGTGACGCTGCCCCTGGGCGTGGTCAGCTTCCAGCCCGCGCCGGCCTGCTCGCGCGCGATGACCGGGGCGCGTTCGAAGATCGCCGCGCCGCGCCGCGCGGCCGCCTCGGCCAGCCCCACGACGAAGCGGCCCATATGCATCATCGCGCTTTTCTTTTGCAGCATCGCGCCGTGAAAGGCGTCCGAGCCGACCTCGCCCGCCAGTTCCGCCCGCGACAGCATCGCGGTATCGGGATCGGCGTCGCGGTGCAGCGCCTCGAAATTGCGGGCAAGGCTGTCGTAATGGCCGGGTTTCGAGGCAAGCTTCAGCTTGCCCGAGCGCCGAAAGGAACAGTCGATCCCCTCTTCGGCGATGATGCGCTCGATGGTTTCGATGCCCTGGTCGAAGGCATGATAAAGCGCCCGTGCCCTGTCCGCGCCGAAATGCTCGCGCGCAGCCAGATAGCTGTGGGCGATGCCGTTGTTCAGGTGCCCGCCATTGCGCCCCGATGCCCCGAAGCCGACCGTCTCGGCCTCCAGCACGACGACCGAATGCCCTTCGGCGGCCAGCTTGCGCGCGGCCCCGAGGCCCGTAAAGCCCGCGCCGATCACCGCCACGTCGTATTGGTCGGAGACGGGCCCCGGCGCACCCGAGGCGAATGCGGGCGCGGTGTCGTGCCAATAGGACTGGAATTTCATCGTCACAGACCGAACACGCCCGGCAGGCCGCGGATATCCGCGATCTCGGTATATTCGTAATAGGGGTTGGCGGGCTCGTGGCCGCGATTGACCCAGACCTTGGACTTGATGCCCAGGTCATGGGCCGTCATCAGGTCGTAGCGGAACGAGGACGAAACATGGGTGATGTCCTCGGGCCCGCAGCCCAGCGCGTCCAGCATGTATTCGAAGCCGTTCATCTGCGGCTTGTAGGTGCCGGTCTCCTCGGCGGTCAGGACCAGATGGAAGGGCGCGCCCAACTTTTCCACGTTGGACATGATCTGGCTTTTCATGGCGTTGGACAGGATCACCAGCGGGATTTCCCGGGCGACCTTGGCCAGCCCCTCGGGGACGTCGAAATGCGGACCCCAGGTCGGCACCTCGTTATAGATGCGCAGCGCGTCTTCGTCGCGGAAGGTGACGCCATTGCGCTTGCAGGTGCGTTCCAGCGAATTGTGGACCACCTCGGCATAGGGTTTCCACGCGCCCAGGATCTCGTCCAGGCGATAGGCGGCGAAGTTCCTGATGAACTTCGCCATCGCCGGCTCGGAGAGTTGCTCGGCATAGATGCGGCGGGCCGCCCCGGCCATGTCGAAATTGGTCAGCGTGCCGTAGCAGTCGAAGGTGATGAATTTCGGGCGGAAGGTCATGGTCCGGGTTCCCTGTCTGCGGCGCCAGCGAAGCGCCATTTCTTTCGATCCTATGCCGCGTCCCGCAGGCGTCGCTTGCCGTTTGCGGGGCGCGGAAAGCATGAAACGCCGTATCCGCGCGGGCGGGCGGCAAATTCTTCGGCGTCAGAGCCCGCCCATGTGGAAGGCCTTCACCTCCAGATATTCCTCGATCCCCGCCCGCGCGCCCTCGCGGCCCAGGCCCGAGGACTTGACGCCGCCAAAAGGCGAAACGGTGGTCGAGACCGCGCCGGTGTTCAGCCCCACCATGCCGAATTCCAGCGCCTCGGCCACGCGCCAGGCACGGCGGATATTCTCGGTATAGAAATAGGCGGCAAGGCCGAAGGGGGTGCCGTTCGCGATGGCGACGGCCTCGTCCTCGGTCTCAAAGCGGAAAAGCGGCGCGACGGGGCCGAAGGTTTCCTCGGATGCCAGCTCCATCTCGGTCGTGGCACCCGTCAGGACCACGGGGGCGGCATATTGCCCCTCGGGGATCTCGGCCCGGGCGGCGACGGTCGCGCCTTTCGCCACGGCATCCGCGACATGGCGCGCGATCTTGTCCAGCGCAGCGCGGTTGATCATCGGGCCGATGTCGTTGCCGGCCTGCGTGCCGGGACCGACCTTCATCGCCGCGACCTTGGCGCCCAGCTTTTCGGCAAAGGCGTCGTAGACGCCCGCCTGCACCAGGATCCGGTTCGAGCAGACGCAGGTCTGGCCGCCATTGCGGAACTTGGACGCGATCGCCCCCTCGACCGCCGCGTCCAGATCGGCATCGTCGAAGACGATGAAGGGCGCGTTGCCGCCCAGTTCCAGCGACAGCCGCTTTACCGTCGGCGCGGATTGCGCTATCAGAAGCGAGCCGACGCGGGTCGAGCCGGTAAAGCTGACCTTGCGCACCGTCGGGTTGGCGGTCAGTTCCGCGCCGATCTCGGCCGGCATCCCGGTGACGATGTTGACGACGCCCGCCGGAATCCCCGCGCGCTCGGCCAGAACGCCCAGGGCGAGCGCGGAATAAGGCGTGAACTCGGAAGGCTTGATGACCACGGTGCAGCCCGCCGCCAGGGCCGGGCCGACTTTGCGGGTGATCATCGCGTTCGGGAAGTTCCACGGCGTGATGATGGCCGAGACGCCGACCGGCTCCTTCAGCGTCAGGATACGGCGGTCGTTCGTCGGCGCCGGGATCACGGTGCCGTCGATGCGCCGCGCCTCCTCGGCGAACCATTTCACGAAAGAGGCGCCATAGGCGATTTCCCCCCGTGCCTCGGAAAGCGGCTTGCCCTGTTCCAGCGTCAGGATCAGCGCCAGATCCTCGGCATGCTGGTTCATCAGGTCGAACCAGCGTTCCAGCAGCGCCGCGCGCTCGGCATGGCTGCGCTTTTTCCACGAGGCGAAGGCGGCATCGGCGGCATCGATGGCCGCGCGGGTCTCGGCGCCCGACAGGTCGGGAATGGTGCCCATGACCTGCCCGGTCGCGGGGTCGGTGACCTGGACCACGGCGCCGCTGGCCGCATCGACCCAATTGCCGCCGATCAGCGCCTGCTGGCGAAGCAGATCCTTGTCCTTCAATGCCGTCATGCCTTGCCCTCCAGCGCGGCCAGAACGGCCTTGGTGATGTCGTCGGTCTTGTCGCGGCCCGGAACGGTGCCGATGCCCCGCGCGGTCACCGCCTCCATCGCCGCCATGATGCGGGCGGCGGTCGCGGCCTCGCCCAGATGATCCAGCATCATCGCCACCGACCAGATCGCCGCCATCGGATTGGCGATGCCCAGATGCGCGATGTCGGGGGCCGAGCCATGCACTGGCTCGAACATCGAGGGCGCCGAGCGGTCGGGGTTGATATTGGCCGAGGCCGCAAAGCCCAACCCCCCCTGGATCGCCGCGCCCAGGTCGGTCAGGATGTCGCCAAAAAGGTTCGAGGCCACCACCACGTCCAGGCTTTCCGGCGCCATCACCATACGCGCGCACATCGCGTCGATATGGTAATGCGTCACCTCGACCTGCGGATATTCGGCAGCCAGCCGGTCGGTGATCTCGTCCCAGAACACCATGGAATATTTCTGCGCATTGGATTTCGTGACCGAGGCCAGCTTCCCCCGCCGTCGCATCGCTTGCTCAAAGCCGAAGCGGATGATCCGTTCCACGCCCGCGCGGGTGAAGATCGAGGTTTCCACCGCCACCTCGTCCGGGGTGCCGACATGGACGCGCCCGCCGGCGCCGGAATATTCGCCCTCGGTATTCTCGCGGATGCAGAGGATGTCGAAATCGCGGGTCTTCAGCGGCCCCTCGACACCGGGCAGCAGGCGGTGCGGGCGGATATTGGCATATTGCACGAAGGCCTTGCGGATCGGCAGCAGCAGTCCGTGCAGGGACACGCTGTCGGGCACCTTGGCGGGCCAGCCGACCGCGCCAAGGAAGATGGCGTCGAAGCCGCGCAGGGTCTCGATCCCGTCCTCGGGCATCATCTTGCCGGTTTGCAGGTAGTGGTCGCAGGACCACGGGAAGGTCGTGGTTTCCAGCACGGCGCCCGCAGCCCGGGCAACGGCGACGGCCGACTCGGTCACGGCGGTCCCGATGCCGTCTCCGGGGATGAGGGCGATCTTGTGGGTGGTCATGTCCGGCTCCTTCAAAGGTCGATCAGCACGCTTTTCTGGCGGCGGTTGGCGTGATAGGCGGCGCGGCCCAGATCCTTGCCGATGCCCGAGGACTTGTAGCCCCCCGTCGGCAGGATATGGTCGCGCGAGCGGCCGTAGCGGTTGATCCAGACCGTCCCGGCCTCGATCCGGCGCATGACGCGCAGCGCGCGCGACAGGTCGCGGGTGAATATCCCGGCGCAAAGGCCATAGGTCGGATGGTCGGCCATGGCGACGGCCTGCTCTTCGTCCGCAAAGGGCTCCAAAGTCAGGACCGGGCCGAAGATCTCTTCGGTCACGGCGGGGGAATCGGGGGCGACGCCCGCCAGCAGCGTCGGCGCATAGAACCAGCCCGGATGATCCAGCCGCGCCGCGCCGGCCAGCACCTCGGCCCCTTGGGCGACGGCAGCCTGCACGATGCCGTCTATGCGGGCGATCTGGCGTTCCGAGATGATCGGGGAATATTGCGTTTCGGCATCCCATGTGGTGCCGGGACGGTGGTCGGCCATGCGCACGATCAGCCTTTCCGCCAGCGCCTCGGCGATTTCCGCCGCGACCAGCACCCGGCTGCCCGCGACGCAGGCCTGCCCGGCGTTGAAGGTGATCGACCGCGCGATGCAATCGGCGGCCAGATCCAGGTCGGCATCGGCAAAGACGATCTGCGGCGACTTGCCGCCCAGTTCCAGCGTCATCGGCTTGACGCCGTTGCGGGCGATATTGCCCATGATCGCCTGCCCCGCCCCGGTCGAGCCGGTAAAGCTGACCTTGCCGATCCCGGGATGGCCGGTGATCGCATTGCCGGTGACCGGCCCGTCGCCCAGCACCACGTTGACCAGCCCGGCGGGAATGCCTGCGCGCACGGAAAGCTCGGCCATGTAAAGCGTCGAAAAGGGCGTCATCTCGGACGGCTTCAGCACCACCGCATTGCCTGCCGCCAGCGCCGGTGCCAGCTTCCATCCCGCCATCGACAGCGGAAAATTCCAGGGCGTGATCGCGCCCACGACGCCATAGGGCTCGTCCACCGTCATCCCCAGCGAGGCATCGCGGGTCGGCACCAGGTCGCTGCCCTCCTTGTCCGCCATCTCGGCGAAAAAGCGGATCTGCTCGGCGGTCACGGCGATGTCGCCCGCCGGCAATTGCACGACGGGGCGGGTCGAGCAGGCGGCCTCGAACCGGGCCAGCGTCTCGGCCTCGGCCTCGATCAGGTCGGCCCATTTCAGCAGGGCGCGGGTGCGGTCGCGCGGGACGCCGCAACCCCAGCCCGAGGCGGCCAGCGCGGCCCGCCCGGCCGCGACCGCGCGATCCACCATATCCGCATCCGCGACCGGACTCTCGCCGAACGCCGCCCCGTCCGAGGGGCGATGCATGGCCAGCCGGCCCCGGTCGGCGACATGTTCGCCGGCGATGAAATGCCCGCGCGGCAGGTCGAGAGTGTCGGGATCGAAGGATCGGGTCATGGCACGCCTTCCGTTTTGCCTTGGACGAAAGCTTAGCCATCGGGGCCGTGCAGATATGCCGTGATCGCAATGGGCCGGAGCGGATTGTCCCGTTTGCGCCCCCGCCCGCGCAATTCTGTATCGCCCCTAGCCGGGCGCGCGCAAAAGCGCGATCAGCGCCTGCGCAAGGCGCGGGATCGGCCGGGCGCCGTCGGTGGCAAGGGCCAGCCCCATGGCAAGGCGCGGGCGGAACGGGCGCATGGCCAGCCCCGCCATGTCCGCCCAATCGACCAGCCCGTCCACCAGCGCCACCCCCAGCCCCGCGCGCACCAGCGGCACCGCGGCGACGGAAGAGGCGACCTGGATCGCCACCTGCCGCACCAGCCCCTCGGCGCGAAAGGCCTGGTCCAGCGCCGGGCCGATCTCGGCATGGCTGCCATATGAGATCAGCGGCTGGCCGGCCAGATCGCCGGGGGCCACGGCATCGAGCCCCGCAAGCGCGTGGCCCTGCGGCATCAGCACCGCCAGCGGGATGGGGGCCAGCGTCTGTGTCCGCACGGTCGGGGCGAGGATCGGCGACAGGGTGACGGCAAGGTCGATGGCGCCGGTGCGCAGCGCCTCGGCGATCTCCTGCTTGGGCAGGGTGTGCAGGTGGATGCGGACCTCGGGGTGGCTGGCGCGGAACCGGGCCAGCGCGGGCGGCAGCACCGACCACGCCACCGGCAGGCTGGCCCCCAGCCGCAAGAGGCCCAGCCGCCGCTCGCCCACGCGCCGGGCCAGATCGCCCAGCACCTCCATCTCGCGCAGCACGCGGGCGGCATCCTCGTGAAGCAGGTCGGCCTCGGGTGTGGGGATCAGGCGGCCGCCGATGCGCTGGAACAGCGCATAGCCCAGCTGATCCTCAAGGTGGTGCAGCAGCTTCGAGGCGGCGGGCTGCGAGATCGACAGGCTGTTCGCCGCCGCCGTCACCGAACCGTCGCGCATGATGGCGCAGAAAATCTCGAGCTGCCGCGTGTTCATGGGGGCCAGAGGCGCACAGGCGCTGCCCCTTGGCAAGGGGCAGCGCATGGGGGTGTCACAACGGATGGCGGTCGCGCAGATCCGCAAAGATCGCCGCCATCTCTTGCCCGACAGGCACGGTGCCGCCGGCCTTTTCCACAGCCGCAAAGACCTGCTGCTTGAGGAAGAAGCGCCAGCCGACGGGAACCGAGGCCAGGAACTCCGTCAGCAAGTCATAGCGTTCCGGGGTCCAGACCCGCTCGAATTCGACGCGGCGGGCGCCAAAGGTGAAGTCGGGCGCCTTGGCGCGAGGCGCGGCCCGGCGGGCCTTGGTCGCCACATGGTCCACCTCGCCGTCGCGGATGACGACGCCGTAATCGGCCTCGGCCCGTGCGGCACTGATCGCCCCCTTGGCGACATCGGCCATGACCAGGTCGACCGGCCGGGTCAGCGGATCGCCCCAGCCGCCGGCACCCGGCCCGACCACGCGGATCACGTCGCCCGGGGCACATTGCACGACGTCGGTATTGCCCAGATCCTGCTCGTCCGCGCAGCCCGGATTGCGGGTAAAGGTCGAAACCCCCGCCTCGGCCGCGCCGCGCAAGCCCCATGCCGGCATGATCGAGCGGTTGCGGTTGCGCGCCGTGACCACGGTGCCGGGGCTTGATACCTCGAATTCCATCACCGCCGAAAGGCCGCCGCGCCAGCGCCCCGCCGCGCCGCTGTCGCGTTCAAGGCCGTAGCGGCGGAAGCGGATCGGCACCTCGGCCTCGGAAATCTCGATGGGGGTGTTGCGCAGGAAGCCGGTCGCGCCGCCCGCCCCGTCGCTGCCGTCCCCGAAGGGGGTGGCGCCGCCGCCGCCGCCCACCGGCCCGATCGAGGCCATGACCGGACGCCCCGCCCGGTCCACGGTCTTGATGTTCATGATCGCGTTCCCGCCCGGCGCCGCCGCCGGGATCAGGTCGGGCAGCGCGCGCGCAAACGCCCCCACCGTCACGATCTGCGTCATGGCGCAGGTCAGCGAGCGCATCCCCACCGCCGCGCCGGGGGCCGAGTTCACCACGCTGCCCTCGGGCAGCACGGCACGGGCCGGGCGCAGCGTGCCCGCGTTCAGCCACAGCGAATTGTCCAGCGTGTAAAGCACATAGGTCAGCCCGACCATGACCAGCGGATGCCGCTCGCGCCCGCCGGTCGGCATGTTCAGGGACGAGCCCAGCTGCGGGTCCGAGCCGGTATAGTCCAGCTCGACCTGATCGCCGCGGATGCGCAGGGTCAGGGCGATGCGGGCGGGCAGGCCCTGGGGCGCGTCCTCGTCGGCGTAATCGGCAAAGAAGTAATCGCCGTCGGGAATGGTCGTCAGGATGCGGCGGACCTGCGCCTCGGAATGGTCCAGGATCTGCTCGACGCCATCCAGGAAGGTATCGAAGCCAAAGCGGCGGATGATCTCGGCCATCTTGCGCTCGCCCACGTTCACGCTGGCGACCTGCGCGGCCAGATCGCCGATATTCTGCTCGGGCATCCGCACGTTGGACCGGATCAGCCGCGCGACGAAGGGGTTCTCGACGCCCCGGTCGTAAAGCTTGACCGGCGGGATGCGCAGCCCCTCCTGCGCGATCTCGGTCAGCGCGCGCGACAGCGAGGCGGGCACCGCGCCGCCCACGTCGGTATTGTGGATATGGCCCACGACGAAGCAGGCCAGTCGGCCTTGGTGAAAGACCGGCTTCCAGATATGGATGTCGGGGGTGTGGGTGGCCACATGGCCCGCCGTCGGGTCGTTGGTGATGCAGATGTCGCCTTCGTTGTATTCGTCGATGCAGGCCAGCAACGGGCCGTAGTCGATGCCGGAATACCAGGGCGCGCCGAACTGGCGGGGATTGGCAAAGGCCAGCCCCTCGCGCGTCACGATCTGGCAGGAAAAATCCTCGGTCTCCTTGACGAAGGCGGAATGGGCGGTGCGCATCAGGGTAAAGGCCATCGCATCGGCGGCAGCACCGCAGAAATTGGCGAGAACCTGAAGGTTGCGTGCGTCGATCATGGGTCAGGCCCCTTTCGCGATCAGAAGGTTGCCGAAATCATCGACCTGCACATGAAAGCCGGGCGGAACGACGGTGGTGGTGTCGTCCTGCCGCACGATGGCCGGGCCGTCGAAGGCATGGCCGGGCGCCAGCGCCTCGCGGTCGTAAAGCGCCACCGTCGCGGGCCGGCCCGCGAACCAGGCCTCGACGTGATCCGAAGGCATGGCCGGATCGGTCGCCGGCGCGGGACGCGGCATCGCAGGCTTGGGCGTCGCACCCGCGATCACCAGTCGCAGGTTCACCATCTGGACCCCCGCACCCTCGCTGGCATGGCCGAACAGCCGCGCATGCTCGGCATGAAAGGCCCCCGCGATGGCCGCGACATCGCCCGAGGCAATCCAGCCGGCCTCCAGCACCGTCTCGATCTCATAGGACTGGCCCCGATAGCGCATGTCGGCCGAGACGCCGACCACCCCCTTGCCCGGATGCCCTTGCCGCGCCAGCCAGTCGCGGGCGGTCGCCTCCAGCTCGGCCAGGGGCGCGGCCAGCGCCGCCACCCCCTTGGCGTCGAGATCCAGATACAGCGTGCGGATGAAATCGTTCTTCAGATCCGCGATCAGCCCGCCAAGGGCCGAGACGCAGCCCGGGCGCGGGGGAACGACAACCCCCTTCATGTCCAACTCGCGCGCAAGATAGCAGGCCAGCATCGCGCCCGCGCCGCCGAATGCGAAAAGATGGAACTCGCGCGGATCGATGCCGAAGCGCGAGACCAGGCCCGAGACCTCGGCATACATCGCCGAGACCGAGATATCGACGATATGGCCCGCGACCTCCTCGACCGGGGCGCCCAGCCGCTCGGCCAGCGGCCGGATCGCCGCACGGGCGGCCGCGTGATCGACGCTGACCGCGCCATAACCCAGGTCGCCGTGGCCGATCAGGTTCTGCGCCGCCATCGCATCGGTGATCGTCGGCCTGACCCCGCCGCGCCCATAGCAGGCCGGACCGGGGGTCGAGCCCGCACTTTCCGGCCCCACCCGCAACACGCCCAGATCGTCCACCGAGGCGACCGAGCCGCCGCCCTGCCCGACCGAGCTGACCGCGACAGAGGGGATATGGATCTGGAAATCCCCGATCAACTCGCCCGTGCCATATTGCGGCTGCCCGTCGAGGATCACCGCCACATCGGCTGAGGTGCCGCCGATATCGAGGCTCAGCACCTTGGGAAAGCCGCATTCCCTCGCCAGCCAGCCCGCGCCGATCACCCCCGAGGCGGTGCCGGACAGGATCATCTGCACGGGTTCCGCCCGCGCCTGCCCGATGCCCATGACGCCGCCGTTCGACTTGGTGATGTGGGCGGGCACGGGGACGCCCTTGCCGGCCAGCGCCGCCTCGAACCGATCAAGGTAATGCGCCACGCGCGGCTGCACATAGCCCGAGATCACGGCCGTTATCGTGCGCTCGAACTCGCGGATCACCGGCCATGTGCCCGATGAGGTGACGACGGGCATCTCGGGCGCCATCTCGGCCAGCATCGCGGCGACGGCGCGCTCGTTTTCAGGGTTCCGGCAGGCATGCAGGAAGGCGACGACGATGCCTGCCGCGCCCGCCGCCCGTGCCGCCGCCAGCGCGCGGGCCACGTCCGCGCGTTCCGGGGCGTGCAGGATGGCGCCGGTCGCCTCGGTGCGCTCATCGATGCCAAAGACGTTTTCGCGCGGGACCAGCGGCTTGGGGCGCACGGAATACAGGTTGTGGATCTGCGGGATCTTCAGCCGGGCGATTTCCAGCACATCCTCGAAATTGCGGGTGGTGAACAGCGCCAGCATCGGGCCGTTCCTCTGGATCACCGTGTTGATGCCGACAGTGGTGCCGTGGGTGAAATACCCGACATCGCCGGGCGCGATCCCGTCCCGCGCCTGAAGCCGGTCGAGGCCGGCAAGGATCTCGGCCCCCGGCTGGTCGGGCCGCGAGAACACCTTGAGCGTGCGAAGCTGCCCGCTGCCCTCTTCCAGCACCGCGAAATCCGTGAAGGACCCGCCGACATCCACCCCGATGCGATAGCCCATTGCCCGCTCCCTATCCGTTTCGCGGCACTCTGCCACGGGCAGGCCGGACCGGGCCAATTCCCATTGGCATGATATCCATAGCCAGTGGTTATGAACCGGGCTTCGGCACCGACATGTAGAATTCGGGATGCGGCACCGGGCGGAAGCCGGCCTTTTCATAAACCGCATGGGCGTCGCGCGTGGCCAGCATCCAGGTGGGAATGTCCGCAAGCTCAGGATGGGTGCGGATGACCCTGGCCAGCCAGACGGCCAGACCACGCCCGCGATGCGCCGGCAGCACGAAGACGTCGCGCAGATAGGCAAAGACCGTGTAATCCGTCACCAGCCGCGCAAAGCCCGCCATGGCCCCGTCCGGCGCGATCACCGCCATCGGCAGCGATCCGGCCAGCGCACGCTCAAGCCGGTCCCGCGGCAGGCCGTCGGACCAATAGGCCTCCTCTGCCAGAAAGCGCCCGACCAGATCCACGTCGACCGACGCGCGGTCGGTGGTCAGCAGATAGCCGTCGGCCCGGCGCCATGCGACGGGGGCGATATCGGGTGGGGTGATGGTCATTCCGGGCCTCCTTCTTTGCGCCAGACTGGCACGGCCAAGGCGAAAGGACAGGCCCAAGCCCGCCCCGCAACGGCAGGGAATTGCGCCTGCGCGGCCTTATTCGGCAGCATCTTCGTCCGACCCGCGCCGATGCTGGCGCAACGAACAAGGGGGTTCGCATGAATGTCGAGACGATCCTGGCCGACCTGGTCGCGGTGCCCTCGCTGCCCGGGACGCCCAACCGGGTGATGACGGATTGCCTGCGCAACTACCTCGCCGGGGCGCAGGTGACCGAGATCCCCGGCCCCGAGGGCGACCGCTTCAACCTGTTCGCCACCATCGGCCCGCGCGACGTGCCCGGCTATGTCCTGTCAGGCCACAGCGATGTCGTCCCGGTCGAGGGGCAGGACTGGGCCACGGATCCCTTTCGCCTGACCCGCGACGGCAACCGGCTGATCGGGCGCGGCACCACCGACATGAAGGGCTTTCTGGCCTGCGTCCTGTCGATGGTGCCGGAATTCGCCGCAATGGACCTGCGCCGGCCGATCCATGTCGCCCTGTCCTATGACGAGGAAATCGGCTGCCGGGGCGTCGGCCACATGATCGCCCGCTTGCCCGGGCTTTGCGCCCCGCCGCTGGGCTGCATCGTGGGCGAGCCCAGCGACATGCGCCCCGTCCTGTCCCACAAGGGCAAGCAGGCCATCGCCATCACGATCGAGGGACAGGCCGGACATTCCTCGAATCCCGCATTGGGGGTGAACGCGCTTTATCCGGCGGGCGAATTGCTGGTCTGGATTCGCGACCGGGCCGCCCGGCTGGCGACCGAGGGGCCGTTCGACCCACGCTTCGACCCGCCGCATTCGACGCTGCAAGCGGGGGTGATCCGGGGCGGCAGCGCGGTCAACATCATCCCGGATCGCGCCGTGATCGACATCGAGGTCCGCTCGGTCCCCGGACAGGCACCGCAGGAGGTGATGGCCGAGGTTCTGGCCGAACTTCACGCCGTCGCGGCGCGGTCGGGGGTGCGGGCGTCCTCTGCCGAGTTTTCCAGCTATCCCGCCCTGCCACCGCCCGAAGGCGACGACCTGTCCCGCCTGCTGGCGCGGTGGACCGGGCAAGAGCCGCTGGCCGCCGTCAGCTATGGCACCGAGGCCGGGCTGTTCCACGCGGCCGGCATCCCCTCGATCATCTGCGGGCCGGGAAGCATCGCCCGCGCGCATCGCGCAAACGAGTTCATCTTGGACGAAGAGCTTGAAGCCTGCCGCCGGATGTTGCTGGCCCTGTCTGCCGAAATATCCGCGCCCGCGTAAGGGCCTGCACCGGGGCGAATCTGGATCGCTGGCCGGCCAGCCGGCATCGTCGCGAGGCTGCCTTGAGTTCAGGCCACGCGTGCAGCCGGATCGGCTGCAACCCGCGCCGCTTCAATGCTGCGTTGTAAGACCTCGGTTTGCCCTGCAACAGCGGGAAGGTTCAGGCCGGATCATGGCAGGTTCTTAACCTGCTGGATTTGCCTTGTTAATCCACCGAAACGACAAGGTCCTGCAACAATGCCATTTGCAATCAAAAGTTGCAAAGCGGTTAAGCGGCATAGCTATCGCCCGCAAGTTTATCGGCATGTTTTCGGGCAGACGGGCCGCCGCGCGCATATACCCACCGCTCGCAAAGCAGCAGGTAGAGAGACCCCTTCGCACAAGGGCAATATCAACCAAACCAGTACAAACGGACAGGTTGCAGAAAATCGCCAGTGGTTGCTTTAAGAGATAAGTTAACAAGTGCATAGGAGACGAGATGAGCAACCGTATCGCTCTGATTTTGGCCGCAACCACTTTTCTTGCATCGCCCGCTTTTTCTGGCGGCTACGTCGCTCCGGTGATCCAACCGCAAATCAGCCCGGTCGTGGAAGTCGCCCGCCCGGCATTCAGTTGGACTGGTCCTTATGTCGGCGCTTACATCGGAAATACCAAACTCGATCTGAAGTCGACTGGTGAAATCCACCATGATGCCATTACGGTCGAGCACGACGAAATTACCGAGGAAATCCCCGCCGAAGTCATCGAACATCCCGAAGTCACCGAAGACCGGGTTGTCGAGATGATTGAACACCCCGAAGTCACCGAGGAAAAGGTCGTCAAGGAGATCGACCATCCGGCGATCGTCGAGAAAATCCCTGCGGTGACAAAAGAACATCCAGAGGTGAAGGAAAAGGTAACGGTCGGCTGGGAAGAGGTTCAGATCGGAACTGAAACGGTAAAAGTCAGGGAAGACGTATACCGCGATGAAAATGGCGAAAAACAACGGGATGAAAATCACCATACCGGCTGGCGCCATGTCCCCGTCTATGAAGAAGTTCCGGTCTATGAAAATCGTCCCATCTATGAGGAACGGGTAGTTCAGGATGCATGGGTCGAAGTGATCTCGCCTGAAAAAGAGGTCGTGATCAAGGATGCCTGGACCGAAACCGTCACCGAAACCGTCGTGGTCCAGGAGGCATGGGTCGAAGAAGTCACCGAGACCGTCGTCGTGCAGGAAGCCCGGACCGAGATCGTGAAACCCGCCAGGACTGTCGTGGTGCAGGAAGCATGGACCGAGGTTGTCCGTGAAGCGTGGACCGAACAGCTCACCGATAGTTTCAGCGAGGATGGCAATAGCTATGGCCTGTTCGCGGGCTATCGCCGCCAATGGCAGAACAACTTTGTCGGTGGTATCGAAATCCACTACGGAAGGAACGGCTCTAACCGATTCAACCTCGCGGAACTTGGAGGGACGGTGCAATTCGGCAAGGATACCTACGGCGCCGAACTTCAGGCGGGTTATGCGATCAAGCGCGCGTTGCCGTATATTGCCGTGGGTTATGCCAACATCCTGGATCAGGATGCCATGACCGTATCACTAGGGCTGGATTATGCCGTTACCGACCGCCTGATCGTCGGCGCCAAATATACCCATTACGATATCGGCGATATCAGTGGAATCGACAGCATTCATCGGTTCGAGGGCGACGGCAATATGGTCAGCCTGCGCGCAGCGATCAAGTTCTGACGCTTTTCCCGGCGGTCGCCATCGTGCCGCCGGGTTATTCCGCAACGCAGGGCCGTATCTGGCGGCGTTTGAAACCCATCCCGGCCTGCCGACGGCCAAGGACCCGAGGCGCCGATTCCTATTTCGACTTGCGCAAGCGCCGGTAGAATGTCGAGCGGTCGATCTTCGCGGCACGGGCTGCAGCCGAGACATTGCCCCCATGCTCGTCCAGGAGCCGCAGCAATTCGTCCTCGGGCCTGCTGCCTGCCGGCGACCGGGACAGGGCGGCTCGATCCGCCATCCCTGCCGGCAGATGCGCGGGCAGGACCGGGGCACCGTCGCACATCGCCGCGGCAAGCTCGCAAAGATTGACGATCTCGCGGACGTTGCCGGGCCAGTCATGGGCCAGCAGCAGGGCCATGGCCTGCGGGGAAAATCGCGGCTTGCCCTCGGTCGCGCCGGCGATGCGGGCGATCAGCCATTCCAGGTCGGCCCGCGCCCGGACCGGCGGGATGTCCAGCACCAGCCCGTTCAGCCGGTAATAGAGATCCTGCCGGAACCGCCCCTCGGCCACCAGCTGGGCCAGGTCGTGATGCGAGGCCGAGATGACGCGGATATCCACCGGCTCGGCGCGCGTGGCACCGACCGGCAGCAACTCGCGTTCCGACAGCACGCGCAGCAGCCGCGCCTGCAAGGCCAGCGGCATGTCTCCGATCTCGTCCAGGAACAGCGTGCCGCCATGCGCCTCGCGGATCAGGCCCTTCTTGCCGCGCGCGTGGGCGCCGGTAAAGGCGTTCGGGGTATAGCCGAACAGCTCGCTTTCGATCAGCGCCTCGGGCAGCGCAGCGCAGTTGATCGCGACGAAGGCCCCCCGCCTGCGCGAGGACTCGTGCATGGCGCGGGCGATGAACTCCTTGCCGGTCCCCGTCTCGCCGCGCAGGATGACGCTGATCTGGCGGTCCACCACCTTGGCAGCGCGCTCGGCCAGGCATTGCATGGCCGGATCGCCGCCATGGATCGCGCGCAGCGGCTGGGGCAGGCTGCCTTCCGCGGCCCGGCGCGGCGGCGCGGTCGGCGGCACGGCACGGGCAAAGATCAGCCCGCCGGCCTGCATCTCCAGCGCGCCGTCGACCGGCGCCATGGCGCGCGACAGCTTGGGCAGGTCGTCCATGTCATAGGCGAAGATATCGTCGAAGCGCCGCCCGATCAGCGCCTCGGCCGGCCCGCCGGCCAAAAGCTCGCGCGCATTGTTGGTCATGCCGCTGATGCGGCCCTCGGGGTCGATGGCGACCGCGGCCATCGGGTCCACGTCAAGGAACTCGGGCGAGGGGTTCAGCCGCAGGATCCAGTCGGCGCGATGCCGGCGCACCAGATTGGCCATCTCGATGCGCCGGACGCAGGATTTCATCACCTCCAGCGTCAGCGCCTGGCTCATCTTGTCCTGCGGCGCCTGCAGATGCGACAGGTCCAGCACGCCGATCAGCCCGCCGCGCGTGTCATGGACCGGCACGGCGGTGCAGGACAGCGGCGTCAGCGCCACGTCGAAATGGTCGGTGCGATGCACGGTGATCGCCCGCCCGGTGGCGAGGCAGGCGCCGACGCCGTTGGTGCCGACATGGCGTTCATGCCATTCCGAACCGGCGATCAGCCCGGCATGGCGCAGCTCGCGGTCCAGCTCCGCATCGCCGATGGCATCGACGGTCACGCCGCGCGCATTCGCGAGCAGCAGCACATAGCCCATCGCGTTCACACGGCGATACAGGTCCTCCATGCCGTGCCGGGCCACGCCCAGCAGCTCCTCGGATTCCTGGCGATGCTGGCGCAGTTCCTTCTGGGTGACGATGCGCGGCCCGGCATGGCGGCTGGGGTCGAGCTGGTGTTCGTTGACGCAGCGCCGCCACGAGGCCAGGACATCGGCATCCCGGCGCGGCGAGGTCTCGCCCTCGGCCACGCGAATGACTTCAAGGACATGCGTCCCAGTATCCGGCATCCCCCGCATCGGCTCCTCCCAAAGCCCGGCGCGACCATAGCACGGGTTGGCCGCGCCGGGGCAGAAATCTTGTCGCAGGCGCGGTTGTCAGCGCGAGAGGTCGATCAGGATCTTCAGCTGGCTGCCGGCAGGGTCCAGGAGTGCCTCGAACCCCTCGGCCACGGCGTCGGCCAGCGCGATGCGCCTGGTCACCACCCGCTTGGCCGGGATGGCGCCCGAGGCGATCAGCTCGATGGTGCGCGGCCAGCTATGGGTCGGATAGCACCACGAGCCGCGGATCTCGGCATCCTTGAACGTCAGCTGGAAGAAATCCACGCTGCCCTTGCCGGAATGCAGCCCGGTCTGCACGATCACCCCCTGCTTGCGCACCGCGTCGAGACAGGATTGCAGCGCACGTTCGTTGCCGACGCATTCCAGCGCCACGTCGCAGCCGATGCCGTCCTGCGTGCCGGCGCGCACCCGCTCGCCCACATCCTCGCGCGCAGGATTGACGGTGACGACGCCCGGCACGACCTCGGCCGCGAGTGCCAGCCGCGTGTCGTTCACGTCCGACACGAACAGCCGCGTCGCGCCGAAGGCCCGCGCGGTCAGAAGCGCAAGGATGCCGATGGGGCCGGCGCCCGTCACCAGCACCGAATCCCCGGCGGTGATCCGGCCCCGGTCGCAGGCATAGACGCAGACGGCGGTCGGCTCGACCAGCGCGGCCTCTTCGTCGCTCATGCCGTCGGGAATCTTCTCGACATTGTAGTCGTTCAGCAGCGCCATCTCGGCCATGCCGCCCGAGACCCAGGAAAGCCCGACCAGCGCCAGGCTGCCCGAGAGGTTGTGCCAGCCCCGGTCGGCGAAATATTCGCCGCCGCGCGGCATGATCAGCGGCTGCACCGCCACCCGGTCGCCGGGCGCCACCTTGGTCACGCCCTCGCCCACCGCCACGACCTCGCCGCCGAACTCGTGGCCCAGCACCTGCGGGCCATGGGCGCCGGAATAGGGATGCGGCTGGGTCGGGATGAAGATCGGGCCCGAGGCATATTCATGCAGGTCGGTGCCGCAGATGCCGACATGGCTGTTTCGGATCAGCACCTGGCCGGGGCCGGGCCGGGGCGGTTCGGGAATGTCCTCGATCCGCAGATCCCTGGCGGCATGGAAACGCAATGCTTTCATGGCGACACCTCACAACTCGTCGAAGGCGGCCAGCGCCTTTGCCGCATAGACCGTGCCCGGCCCGCCGGACATCTCGATGGCGACGGCCAGCACCTCCAGCAATTCCTCGCGGCTGGCGCCGTGGGCCTTGGCCTCGCTGGTATGAAAGACGATGCAATCCTCGCAGCCGCGCCCGATGGCGACGGCGATGGCGATCATCTCCTTCATCGCCGGGCTGACCTTGCCCTCGCGGTTGGCGGCGACCATCAGCCCGCGAAAGGCGGACATGGTCTTGCCGTCGGCCTTGTAGAGCGCGGCGGCGCGCGCGTTCATCTCGGCCAGCTTCTGTTTCGCGTTCATACCAGCACCATCCCTCCATCGACGACCAGGCTTTGCCCGGTCATGTAATCGGACCCGGCCGAGGCGAGAAAGATCGAAACCCCCGCCAGATCGTCCGGGCGCGAGGGCCTGCCCAGCAGGATGTCGGCGGAAAAGCCCTCGAATGCCTCGTTGTCGCGTTGGGTCAGCCCCTCGTCCTTGAAGCCCTTGTCGATCAGCTTCCACATGTCGGTCGCGACCACGCCGGGGCAGATGGCGTTGACGCAGATGCCGTCCTTGCCGAAGGCGCGGGCGGCGGCCTGGGTCAGCGCCACCACGGCGAACTTGCTGGCCGAGTAATGCGCCAGGGGCTCATAGCCCTGCTTGCCGGCGATCGAGGCGGTGTTGACGATCTTGCCGCCGCCGCCCTGGGCGATGAACTGCTTCGCCGCCTCCTGGATGCCGATCAGCACGCCCATGGCATTCACGTCCATGACGCGGTGCCAGTCCTCTTCGGTGATGTCGTTGAACTGCTTGACCTGCGCGATGCCGGCATTGTTGAACATGGCGTCGAGCCGGCCGTATTCGGCGACGGTGCGGGCGATCAGGTCGCGCGTGCTGGCCCGGTCGGTCACGTCGACGGCAAGGCCGATGGCCTGCGCGCCCGCCTCGCGGATCTCGGCGGCGGTGGCCTCTGCGGTAGCGGCGGCAATGTCGGCGATCACCACCCGCGCACCGGCCCTGGCCAGCCCCTCGGCGATGGAGCGCCCGATGCCCCGGCCCGAGCCGGTGACGATGATGCTGCGGCCTTCGACGGAATTGCTCATGTCTCTCCTCCCATTGCAAAGGGCCGCCCCCTTGGGGACGGCCGGGCTCTCAGGCGATGAAGTCGCGGATCAGGCGGTTCACCTCGGCCGATTGCTCCATCTGCACCATGTGGCCCGCCCCAGAGACCACATGGCGGGACGCGCCTTGCAGGCTTTCGGCATGGGCGGCGGGGATGACGGCATCGGCCTCGCCCCAGATCACCTGCGCCGGCACGCCCGAGGCGGCCAGCGCCTCGGCCACCTGCTGGGCCTGCCGGCCCTCGCGGAACAGGCTGCCGGCCAGTTCGGTCAGGAAGTCCTGCACGCCGTCGAGGCGCTTGTATTTCAGCAAATCCTCGACCATCGCGCGGCTGACCAGCGACTGATCCTTGAACAGATGCGCCAGCACCGGCTTCAGGTCCTTGCGACCGGCGGCCCTCACGAAGCCGTCGATATAGTCCGAGTTGATCTCGGACCCGAGCCCCGCCGAACAGATCAGCGTGACCGAGGCGACGCGCGCGGGATGCTGCGCCGCCAGCGTGCCGGCAACCAGCCCGCCCATGGAATGGCCGGCCAGATGCGCCTTGTCGATGCCCAGATGGTCCATGAAGGCGATCACGGTCTGGACCATCAGCTCCAGCCCTGCCGGGCGCGCCGATTTCACCGACTGGCCATGACCGGGCAGGTCCAGCGCATAGACGGGCGCGTTTTCCGCCAGCGCGTCGATGTTGAACAGCCAGTTGTCCAGATCGCCGCCGAAGCCGTGGATCAGGATCAGGGGCACGCCCTCGCCCGGTCGCTCGGCATAGCGGATGCGGCCGGCGGGCAGGTCGGCGAACTGATAGCTCGGGCCTTCCTCGCCCTCGTCGTCACCGGCCGAAGGGGTCTCGTAGGCCGCGACATAGGCGTCGATCTCGTCCTCCGCGACCGAGGGCGGCGCCATGACGGCCAGAAGCGCGCGCACCGGATAGGTCTCGCCCTCGACGCCGATGCGGCGGCGCAAGAGCCCGCCGTCGGCAGCCTCGACCACATTGGCGATCTTGTCGGTCTCGACATCCATGATCTCGTCGCCGGGCTTGATCTCGGCGCCCTCGGCGACATGCCAGGCGGCAAGCTTGCCCTCCTTCATCGACAGGCCCCATTTCGGCATCAGGATCGGAGTGATGTCTGCCATGTCAGTCCTCCAGCGTCTTGCGGACGGCCGCGGCGATGCGCTCGGCCGAGGGCACATAGGCATCCTCCAGCGAGGGCGAGAAAGGCACCGGCGCATGCGGCGGCGTCACCATCCGGATGGGTGCCTTGAGCGCGTCGAAGGCGTCCTGCGCCACCGTCGCAGCAATGTCGGCGGCGATGGAACAGCGCGGGTTCGCCTCGTCCACGCAGACCAGCCGGCCGGTCGCCTCGACGCTTTCCAGCACCGTGTCCATGTCGATGGGCGACAGCGTGCGCAGGTCGATCACCTCGACATCGACGCCGTCCTTCTTCAGCAGCTCGGCAGCCTCGACCGAGCGGCCGACCATCTGGCCATAGGTGACGATGGTGGCGTCCCGGCCCTCGCGGACGATGTTCGCCTCGCCGAAGGGGATGGTATAGGGCTCCTCGGGGACATCCGCCGTGCTGGCGTAAAGGTTCTTGTGTTCGAGGAAGATCACCGGGTCGTTGTCCCTGATCGCCTGGATCAGCAGGCCCTTGCAGTCATAGGCGTTCGAGGGGCAGACTACCTTGAGGCCGGGGATATGCGTGAACAGCGGCGTCAGCATCTGGCTGTGCTGGGCGGCGGCGCGGAAACCGGCGCCGCACATGGCGCGGATCACCACCGGGGTCTCGGCCTTGCCGCCGAACATGTAGCGAAACTTCGCCGCCTGGTTGAAGACCTGGTCCAGGCAGACGCCGATGAAGTCGATGAACATCAGTTCCGCCACCGGCCGCAGTCCCGCCGTCGCCGCACCGATGGCCGCGCCGACATAGGCGCTTTCCGACAGCGGCGTGTCGATCATCTGGTTCGGGTGCTTGGCGTAAAGCCCCTTGCTGACGCCCAGAACCCCGCCCCAGGCGTCGTCCTCGCCCTGCGCGCCGGCGCCGCCGACGATATCCTCGCCCATCATGATCACGGTGGGGTCGCGGGTCATCTCCTGATCCAGCGCCTCGTTCACCGCGTCCTTCATGCTGATGATGCGTGCCATTTCCTTTTCCTCCCTCGCTCGATCAGTTCACATAGACGTCGGTGGTCAGCTGCTCGGGGCCGGGCAGCGGCGCGGCGATGGCCTCGGCCACCGCCTCGTCGATCAACTGCGCCACCTCGGCGTCGATGGAGTCCAGCTCGGACTCCGAGATCACCCCGGCCTCGGTCACCTTCTGGCGGAACAGCTTCAGGCAATCGTTGTTGGCGCGGTTGTATTCGTTCTCGCCCGGCGCCTTGTAGGTCTGGGCGTCGCCCTCGAAATGGCCGAAGAAGCGCACGTTCTTGCATTCCAGCAGCGTCGGCCCGGCGCCTTCGCGGGCGCGGCGAATGACCTCGCCCGCCGCCTCGTAGACGGCAAAGAAATCCAGCCCGTCCACGGTGATCCCCGGCATGCCGAAGCCGGTCGCCCGGTCCACATAGCTGTCCGAGGCGGTGGCGTAATCGACCGAGGTCGATTCGGCATAGCCGTTGTTCTCGACCACGAAGATCGCCGGCAGGTTCCAGATCGCAGCCAGGTTCATGCTTTCCAGCACCGTGCCCTGGTTCGAGGCGCCGTCGCCGAAGAAGGTGATGCCGACGCCGTCATGGCCCAGCTTCTGCGCCGCCAGCGCCGCGCCGCAAACCAGCGGCGCACCGGCGCCCAGGATGCCGTTCGCGCCCATCATCCCCAGGGACAGGTCGGCGATATGCATCGAGCCGCCCTTGCCCGCGCAGCAGCCGGTGGCCTTGCCATAGATCTCGGCCATCATCGCCTTGACGTCGACGCCCTTGGCGATGCAATGGCCGTGGCCGCGATGGGTCGAGGCGATGCGGTCTCGGTCGTGCAGATGCATCATGATGCCGACCGCCGTCGCCTCCTCCCCGGCATAAAGGTGGACGAAGCCGGGGATCTCGCCGCGGGCGAAATCGACATGCAGCCGCTCTTCGAAATCGCGGATGGTCTTCATCTTGCGATAGGCGTCCAGAAGCTGCTCTTTCGGCAGCGGAAACGGATTGGACATGAACTCCTCCCTTGTCTGGTTCAGTCTGGGTTGCGGATGAACAGCCCGGCCTGCGCGGCATGGGCCATGCAGGCGGGCACGTCGATGGTGCGGAAGGCGTCGGGCACCAGCCGCACCGAGACCCGGTCGCCTTCGGTGAATGTCAGTTCGCGCTCGCCGTCGAAGGCCAGCGTGCCGGCGGGGATCGAGGGGCGATGCGCCTCGCCCGGCGCCATTCGCGCGACCCCCGCGATGCCCACCCGGTCGATCAGCCCCGGCGCGATGGGGGCCAGCAACTGGCGCGGCGCATCGGGCGACAGCCGGACATGCCGGCCCTCGGGCGTGGCGCGGTCCACCGGGTCGCAAAGGCCGGCGATGGCCGACATGCCGATGGCCTGCGGCAGGCCGAAGGTCACGAACAGGTCGCGGAACCCGGTGGTTTTCCAGATGGCGCGGGCACCGACGAAGCGGTCCTCGACCACCGCGACATCGACCAGCGCGATCTCGCGCCGCTCGCCCAGCGTGACCTCCAGCCATTTGTTCGGGCGCAGCGCCACCGGCTCTGGCACCTGCCCGGTGACGGCCAGGCCCACGGCCAGGCCGGTGATGGTCGGCTCGCGCAGTTCCGGAAACGCATTGTTGGTGCCGGTCGAGACGCCGGCCACCGGCACCGCGCCACAGGCACCGACCACCACGCGATTGGTACCGTCGCCGCCCAGCACCACGATGGCGCGCACCCCGTCCTCGGCCATCATGCGGGCGGCGCGGGCGCTGTCCTCGGGCGTGGCCGTGACGGGCATGTCGAGATAGCGCAGGCGCGGGAAATTCGCGTGGCCCAGGCGCAATTCGCGCTGGATGCTGCGCTCCAGGTGAAAGCGGATGCCGCCGTTTTCCGGCATGACCACGACTTCCTCGACCCCCGCCGCAGCCAGCCCGGCCATCATGCGCAGCACGATATTGGCGCGGTCGTTGATGGGCAGGTTGCCCGCATGCGAGATCACCCGCCGGATGTCGCGGGCCGAAATCGGATTGGCAATGATGCCGACCTTGACCATGTCTGTCCTCCCTGTTGATACTGCAAGCAACAAGCGTGCCAAAATATGGATGTGGGCTTTTCAATGGGTTGCGTGTGATGCGGCTGTGGCGTGCCACAGTTGCGGCGCAACAGCCGGGCGGCGGGGCGGATGCGGCAGGAACTGACGCAAAGGCAGATCGGGAAACTGGCGCTCAGCCAGAAGATGCAGCTGTCGCTGGATGTGCTGCGCATGGATGCCGGGCGGCTGTCGCGCCGGATCAGGCTGGAACTGGCGCGCAACCCGGCCCTGACTTGCGCGGATCCCGATCTGCTGCCGCAGCCGGACGATCCGCGCGCCGAGCTGATCGCGCAGATCGGACTGCTGCCTCTGCCGGCGGACCAGATGCGGATCGCGCGGGAACTGGTCCATTGCCTCGACGACCGCGGCCTGCTGGCCGATCCGCTGGCCGAGATCGCCGGCTGGCTGGGCACCACGCCCGCCGTCCTCGAGGGCTTGCTGCCGCATCTGCACCGGCTTGAACCGCACGGCGTCTTTGCCCGCGACATGTCCGAGTGTTTCCGCCTGCAACTGCGGGCGAAGAACCTGCTGGACCCATGGATGGACCGGCTGCTCGACCGGCTGGATCTGGTTGCCGAAGGCAATCTTTCGGCGATCGCCGCCTTTCTTGGAACGGATCACGAGGATGCAGGGGACATGATCGCGGACATCCGCGCCCTCACGCCGGCACCGCTGGGCATCCCGGCTGCCGGCGGGCCGCCCCCCGAGCTGGAACTGACGGCGCAGGGCGTGTTGAAGCCCGGCCCGTCGCTTGCACTGGCCCTTGGCGACGAAGGCGACGGCGAAGCGCGGGCCATGGCGCAGGGTCTGGTCGCGGCGGTAGAGAACCGCATGCAGACGCTGCTGCGGATCGGCACGGCGCTGATCGAGATCCAGTCGTCCTGGCTGCTTGGCCATGGCGCACGGCGTCCGCTGACCATGACCGCGCTTGGCACGAGTCTGGGCCTCAGCAAAAGCACCATCAGCCGCGCGGTCGCCGGAGTGGTCATGCGAACGCCCGCCGGTCCCGTGCATTTGCGCGACCTTCTGAAACCGCCGATCAGTTCGCACAACCCCGACCTGGACCGCGAGGGCGTCCTGCAGACCCTTTCCCAGATCATTGGCGACTGGCCCGAGGGATACCGCTGCACCGATGCACGCCTTGCCGAAGAGCTTGCGGCGCGAGGAATCCGCCTCTCGCGCCGGACGGTCGCCAAGTATCGGCTGGGACTAAGGGTGCCGAGGCACAGGCAGGACGAATGAAGGCGTCGGCGTCAGAGTAAACACTCGCCCCGCAGGGCGGCTGGACGCGGCAGGCTGGTGAACGGGGGACGCTGCTGCGAACCTGGGAAAAATCCGGCGGCACGGGATCGCATCCGCCGGTTTCATTGCATCCCGTGCCCGGATCACTGCTCGTCGCGAAACAGGCTCCAGACCGCGATGAAGAACGCCGCGATCAGAGGGCCGACGACAAAGCCGTTCATCCCCATCTGCGAAATGCCGCCCAGGGTCGAGACCAGCACGACGTAATCCGGCAGGCTGCTGCGCCGGCCCACCAGCGGCGGGCGCAGGAGATTGTCGATGGTGCTGATGACCAAAACCCCGACCGCCATGATGACGATACCCTTCAGGTAGGCGCCGGTGATCAGGTAATAGACGGCGAAAGGCAGCCAGACCAGGAACGCGCCCACGGCGGGCAGCAGCGACAGCACGCCCATGATCACGCCGCAGAGCAGCGCGGCCTCGATCCCGACCAGCCAGAAGGTCACGCCGCCGATGGTGCCCTGGATGGTCGCGATGATCACGTTGCCGGTGACGGTCGCCTTCACCACATCGACGAATTTCTGCATGATGTGCCGGGTGTGCGGCGCGCTCAGCGGGCTGGCGGCGCTGATGGACCCGACCAATCCCCGGCCGTCGCGAAACAGGAAGAACAGCACGTAGAGCATGACGCCGAGCCCAATCGAGAACTGCGCGGCCCCCTGCCCGATCACCATCGCCCGGGACGCGATGAACTGCGCCGCCTGCCCGACAAAGGAGACCAGCCGGGACTGGATCTCCTCGAAGCTGCCGAGGTTCATCGCCGACAGCGCATCCAGGACGAAGGACGGCATGGCGCCGCGAACCTGATCCATGACCGCCGCCAGATCCGGCTCTTGCGAGCTGACGCTTTGATAGACGCTCGTCGCCTGCCGGGCCAGCGCCCCCAGGATGAGCGTGGCGGGAATGACGACGATGAAGATGCAGGCCAGCACGCTGAGCAAGGCGGCCAGATTGCGCCGTCCGCCCAGCCCATGCTCCAGCCGGTCGTGGAGCGGGCTGAACAGGATGGCAAGGATGACTGCCCAAAGCACGCCGCCATAGAATGGCAGCACGACCCAGATCAGCGCGACCGTCGTGATCAGAACGACCGCGACAAGGCTGGCATCCTGTATCGTCCGTTTCTTCATCCGCAATGTGCCGCCCGGCTTATCTCGAGGTGTCCCGTTTATCGTCTCGTGGGTCTGTGCATCAAGGGCGCTCGGGGGGTTCATCAAGAGCGCCCAGACGCCCGCCCTGCATGGCATGGGCCGCTCGAACGCACAGACTGCCCCTTCGGGCGGCTCTGATCATGCGAGGCGGTTTCCGACCCCCTTCTCAGCCCATCGTCTCCCGCGCGCGCCGGACCAGCCCGCGCAGGTCGTCGAGGCTGTATTCGCCGAACGCGCCCTCGTCGCCTGCGACGAAGGTGGGGGTGCCGATCAGGCCCATATGCTCGGCCAGCATATGGCTCATGGAAATGTGGCGCTCGACCGGCTCGGCCGCCATGTCGCGCTCCAACCGTGCGGTATCCAGGCCGACATCGCGCGCAGCCCGCATCGTGGCGGCCTCGGTGACCCGGCCCTTCGTCCGAAACAGCGCCCTATGCATCTGCCAGTATTTCCCCTGTTGCAGCGAGGCGAGCGAGGCCCGTGCCGCAAAGTCCGAATCCTCGCCGAAGACCGGCCATTCGCGGAACACCACCCGCAGGTTCCTGTCCGAGGTGATCAGCCGATGGATCGGCTCGACCATCTTGCGGCAGAAGGGGCAGTTGTAGTCGAAGAACTCGGTCAGGGTGATGTCGCCCTGCGGGTTGCCCAGAACCGGCGCCGTGGGGTCACGCTCCAGCGATTGGCGCAGGTCGTCGGGCATCGGGTTGTCGCGCGTTTCCTGCGCAAGGCCGGCGCGACCCAGAACCGGCAGCGCCAGCAGGCTGGCACCCGCAAGGACGAGGTGACGGCGTTGCATGATGTCTCCTTCATGTTTCGGACCGGCGGAAATGCCCCGCCGCCCCTTGGTTCAAATGATCCGCACCTGCGTGCCGACCGGGCAAAGCGCGAACAGCTCGGCAATCTTCTCGTTGCAGAGCCCGATGCAGCTGTCCGAGGGCAGCCGGCCGATCTTGCGCGTGTCATGGGTGCCATGGATCAGAGAGGCAGGCCAGGGCAGATACATCGCGTGGCTGCCGAGCGGGTTCGCCGGATCGCCGCCGGCGACCGGCTTCCAGCCGGGAAAGCGCTTCATCTGCGAGGCGGTGGAGGTCCAGCCTGGCCCCTCTTTCTTGCGCACGATCTCGGTATGGCCGCGCTTGGTCAACGCGTCCGAGATCGGGACCAAGGTCGGATAGACCCGATAGATCGCCTCGTCCCCACTCCAGAAATGCAGGGCGCGGGACTTGGTGTCGGCGACGATGGCGCCCTTGCCGAGCGTATCGAAATGATCCTGCCAGCGCTGCATGGTGAAACTGCTGATATTGCGGCGCGGCCCTTTCTGCGCGCACAGGACCGCCGGCATGGCCAGCCCCCCGACTGCGATCACGCCCAGTCCCAAGGCACGGCGACGGTTGATGTCGCTCATCTTGCCGCTCCTTTCCTTGTCTGCGGGTCATGCCCCACCCGGCGGTTGTTCCTGCAAAAGGAAGGCAGGCTTAAGCCGACCGCCGCGCAGGCGCGTCTCGTCCAGCGTCACCGCAACAGGGTTGGGGAACAATATCGTCATCATGGGGACTGGCTAAGGATGCCACCTTAAGCCCAGCTTAAGCCCCGTCGACGATAGCGTGATCGTCACGAATTACGGGGAAACACGGATGCGCTTGCTGGTTGTCGAGGACGATCCGGTCCTGTCCACGGCCTCAGCGCCGGATTGGGGCTGTCGGGGTTCACGGCCGATACCGTCGGCACCCTGACCGATGCCCGCGCCGCGCTGGAGGGTGGCGGCTTCGCAGGCATGGTCCTGGACATCATGTTGCCCGACGGCTCGGGCCTGGACCTGCTGGCTGAACTGCGCAGCAGGGGATCGCGAATCCCGGTCCTTCTGCTGACGGCGCGCGATCAGGTGCGCGACCGAGTCTTCGGTCTCGATGCCGGCGCGGACGATTATCTGGGCAAGCCTTCTGATCTGGAGGAACTCGCCGCGTCATCCCGCGCCTTCCCCGCCCCGGAACGGCGGAAACAGCGCATCCCTCGCCATCAACGCCATCAAACCTCGCTGACCAGGGCCGCGGCGGATGCCGGAGATGGCCTTCGGGCCACGCCCTTTGCGGGCCGGTCCCGGCATCAGCAGACATCATGCCCTCGTCCCGAGATCGGTGACGGATGGCGAGTCGTCATCCGTCCCGGACGTTCACGATCAATCGCCCTCGCACCTTTCCGGCCAGCAGATCGGGCGCGCGGTCGAGCACCTTGGCAAGGGCGATCTCGGTCGCGACCTGCTCCAACGTCCTCGCTTCGACCTCCTTCGCCAGCGCCTTCCAGGCCTGGGCACGCAGCGCCATCGGGCAGAACACGCTGTCGATGCCGGCCAGCGTCACGCCGCGCAGGATGAAGGGGGCGACGGTGGCGGGAAACTCCATGCTCTCGGCCAGGCCGCAGGCTGC
Source organism: Paracoccus sp. SSJ (assembly GCF_030234105.1). Taxonomy (NCBI): domain Bacteria; kingdom Pseudomonadati; phylum Pseudomonadota; class Alphaproteobacteria; order Rhodobacterales; family Paracoccaceae; genus Paracoccus; species Paracoccus sp. SSJ. The sequence continues at coordinate 92,734 of NZ_JASSPE010000012.1, forward strand.
AACGGTGCCGCCATATTCCGTGCCCGCGCATACATTGGCCAGCGTCACGCCGCCCACGGCATCGACCGCACCAAGCCAGCGTTCGCGGCCCAGCGGCTTGCCGGGTGCCGAAAGCTCGGCCCGATCCAGGATTTCGGCTGCGCCGAGGCCGGTCAGATAGTCGGCCTCGCTGGCCTTGCCGGTCGCCGCGACGACGCGGTAGCCCCGGCCGGCGAGCAGCTTCACGGCAAAGCTGCCGACGCCGCCCGTTGCCCCGGTCACCAGAACATCGCCGTCGTCGGGCTTCACGCCATGCCGTTCAAGAGCGAGCACGCATAGCATTGCGGTAAACCCGGCCGTACCGATGGCCATCGCCTGCCTTGTGTCCAGACCCTCGGGCAGCTTCAGCGTGCGTTCAGAGGCCACGCGCATCCGTTCGGCATAGCCGCCCCATCGCGTCTCGCCCATGCCGAAGCCGGTATGGACCACCTTGTCGCCCGGCCGGAAGGCATCGCTGCCGGACTGGACGACCGTGCCGGCGAAATCGATGCCGGGAACCATAGGAAAGCGGCGGACGACCGGGCTTTTCCCTGTCAGCGCCAGCGCGTCCTTGTAGTTCATCGTGGACCATTCGACCGCGACCGTCAGGTCGCCCTCGGGCAGCGCATCATCGTCGAGCTGCGCCAGCCTGGCCGAATATCCGCTCTCGTCCTTGTCGATCAGGATTGCGTCGAACATGGTTTTCCCCTTTCGCTTGATGTCATGCGCCGGCAAAGCGCGCCTCGCGCCAGGCCAGCGCCTTGCCCAGCCCCTGGTCGCGCAGCACCTTGAGAAAGCCGCGCTTGAGATCCGTCCCCTCGCCTTCCAGCAGGATGTCGATATCCAGCGAGGCCCGCAGCGCCGCCTGCATCCCCATCAGCTCATAGCTGCGGTGCATCGCCTGCTTGGTCCGCCGCATCGCCATCGCGTCCAGCCGCGAGATCCGCCGGGCCAGCGCCGCGGCCTCGGCCAGCAGATCCTCGGCCGGCACGATGCGGTTGATCAGGCCCCAGTCCAGCGCCTGGGGCGCCGAGATCGAATCCTCGCCGGTAAAGATCACGCCCTTGGCGATCTTGGGCGGCACATGCCATGGCAGCAGCATGGCGACGATGCCGGCGCCGAATTTCAGCTCCGGCTCGCCGAAAACCGCGCTTTCCACGGAAAGCGCGAGGTCGCATCCCATCATCAGCTCGAAGCCGCCGGCAAGCGCCGGGCCGTTCACCGCCGCGATGGTCGGGACCGCCAGGTTCCAGAAGGACATGATGCCGCGGAAATCGGCCTCCAGCACCGGCTCCCATTCCCGCACGCCCTGCGGCGTCGCCTCGGCCTGGGCCTTGAGGTCGAAGCCGGACGAGAACGCCTTGCCCGCGCCGGTGACGATGACGGCGCGGATGCCGTCATCGCGCGAGATCAGCGTGCAAAGCTGGTCCAGCTCTGCCAGCATGTGCTGGTTCATGGCATTGGCGCGCTCGGGCCGGTTGAAGGTGACGACGGCGATGCCCGGCTCGGGCTGGTCATAAAGAAGCGTATCCCATTCCATCGGGAACTCCGTTGCTGAGGATTGCGGTTTCAGCGCCGGCCATGGGCCAGGCGCTTGGCCTCGGGCAGCCTGCGCAGCCGCCACATGGCCAGCACGCCCAGCCAGGGGCCGATGGCCAGCGTGGCAAAGGCGTGGCTCCAGCCGCTGGCCGCGACGATCAGCGGCATGGCCTGGATGATGAGGAAGGTCAGCAGAAAGCCCATGCAGGTCTGAAGCGTCAGCATGGTGCCGACCAGTTCGGGCTCGGACAGTTCCGCGACGCTGGCCGAGAACTGCGCCGAATCGGCGATCACGCTGACGCCCCAGATCAGCGCGACGGCAATGACGGCGAAGGCGCCCAGCGCCGGGGTCAGGCCGATCAGCAGGGCGCAGGCGCCGCTGATCGCCATGGCCGCCATGGTGACGGTGGTGCGGCCGAAGCGGTCGGCCAGCATCCCGGCCACGACGCAGCCAATGGCACCCACCGCGATCACCGCGAAGGTGACGAGCCCCGATTTCGCGGCCAGCGGGCTTGCCGCCTGCGCCAGCGCCCATTCCAGGAACACGCCGATCCAGGCCCACATGGCGTAAAGCTCCCACATATGGCCAAGATATCCGGCATTCGCCAGCAGCACCGGCTTGCGCAACACGGCCTGCCGGGCCTCGGACAGGCGAAAGCGGGCGGCGCGGCGCAGATGCGGGCCGAGACCCGAGAACAGGATCGCCCCCGCCGCGCTGGCCGCGCAAAGGCTGGAGATGACGATCGTGGTGCGCCAGTCCAGCCCGACCACCGCGTTGAACAGGTGCGGCAGCGACGATCCCAGCGTCAGCGCGCCCACCAGCACGCCGATCATCAGCCCCATGCCCTTCTGCGTCCAGCCTGCGGCCATCTTCATGCCCACGGGATAGACCCCGGCCAGCGTCATGCCGGTGACAAAGCGCAGCACCACGGTCACCGCGCCGTCGAAGCCCGTGACCAGCAAAAGCGCATTGGCCGCCGCCCCGCCTATGGCCGAGGCGGCGAACAGCCGCCGGGGATCGAAGCGGTCGGCCATGCCGGTCAGCGCGCTGAGCAGGGTCCCGGCGACGAAGCCAAGCTGCACCGCGCCGGTCAACAGGCCCGCCTGCTGGCCCGACAGGGTGCCATCGGCCACCAGCGCCGTCGCCGCAGCCGTGGCCGAGAACCACAGCGTCATGGCCGAGACCTGGCAGAACAGGATCAATCCGATGGATAGCGGTTTTCCGGCCATGGCTGCTCTTTCCTGTCAAAGCGTGGCGGGGGGCGGGGTCAGAAACCCTTGCACCCGGTTTCCTCGGGAAGCAGGTTGATCTGGTCCCAGCTCATCCGTGTGATGGGTTTCCAGCCGATGGATGCGCCGTGCCGCGGCGGCTCCAGGGCGACCGCCTCGGCGACGAAGGTGCCTTGCATCCCCTGGTGATCCTCGGCGCGGATATCGATGGGACCCACCACGGTTTCGGCGACAGTGTCTTCGAGTGCCTTGATGATCGCATCGGTCGAGATCTCGTCCGCCGCCTCCAGCACGGCCAGCACGAACTGCATCCCCGCATAGGCCTGGATGGCCTGATAGCCCGGCACGATGCCGTATTCCTCGTGATAGGCCTTGACCAGCTCCGCGATCTGCGGGCTCTCATCCTCCTGCATCCACGAGGCGGTCAGCCCGTTGGCGATCATGCCCACGCCGTTCTTGCCAAGCGCCTGCAGCATCGTGTCGGGGATGCCTGCCGGGGTCATGATCGGAAAGTCCAGCCCATAGCCGCGCGCCTGGTTGACAAAGGCGGTCAGGTCGTCGCCCACCGCCAGCGCCAGGTAGATGCCGTCGGCATCGCTGGCCTGGATCTGCGCGATGGCGCTGGACCAGTCCGCCGTGCCCACCGGGCGGCCGGCCTCTCCGGCGATCTGGATGCCGGGTATATGCGAAAACTCCGCCTTGTTGGACAGGCCATAGGCATAGTCGTGATAGACCACGAACCATTTCCGTCCGATCATGTCGGGACGCTCGGCGAACATCGCCGCGCTGGCCTTGGCGGTATTGCCGTCATGGGGCACGGTGCGGAACATGAAGCGGCTGCATTGCTCGCCGGTGATCGGCACCGCCTGGGCGTTGGTGGTGACGATGGGCACGTTCAGCCGCGGCGCCTGGGCGTTGATGCCCAGCGTGACCGCGCTGCTCGCCCCGCCCAGCAGCAGCGAGACCTCGTCCTCCAGCACCAGCTTCTGCGCCTTGCGCAACCCGTTGGCGGGATTGCCGCCGGTATCCTCGACGATCAGCCTGACCGGCTCGCCCTTGACGGTGGCACCCTTCGCGGCCAGCAGAAAGCCGTTGCGCATGTCGTTGCCCAGGGGCGCCAGCACCCCGGTCGTGGGCACGAACACCCCGATGGCGACCTCGGCCGCCGCCGGGCCTGCCGGCAACGCGGCGCAGGCCGCCAGCGCGCAGGCCGCCATCCCGCTAAGACGAAACTTTCCCATTCTCTCCTCCACTCCTGCGATGCGGGCATGAGCAGCCACCCGGCGCCCCCTCCCCGAGGCGCCGACGACCGGGTCCGTTCCCGCTTTGTGAACCCGTTGATTATGACCCGGCGGAACGTCGCTCTTCTTCGAGACGCTCTTGCACGGCCAGAACTCCCGTTCTGATATCGGCCAGCAGCTTGCGCACCGCCTGACGCGCCCGGACGGGATCGCCCGCGCGGATCGCCTCGCTGATCGCCTGCCAGTTGCCGGCCCAGGTCAGGCGTTCGGCCTCGTCCTGGAACAGGCGCCGCGTCAGTGGCAGCGTCTGGCGGCCCAGCGAGAACAGGATCGAGCGCGCGATCTCGTTGCCGGCCGCCTCCGAGATATACATGCTGAGTTGATAGACGATGGCGATGAACTCCTCCTCGTCACCGGCCTCGTTGGCCGCCAGCAGGCGCCGGGTCCCCTCGTCCATGATCGACTGCACCTCGGGGTCCCGCCGTTCGGCCAGTTCCTCGGCGCATATGCCCATCAGCGCCGCGCGCACGTTGAAGATGTCGCGCAGCCGCTCGGCGGTCAGCCGGGTGACGCTGGCGCCGCGGCGCGAGGCCATGGTCACCAGCCCCTCGCGCTCCAGAATCCTCAACGCTTCCCTGATCGGGCCGCGGCTGACCTCGAACCGTTCGGCCAATGCGCTTTCCTGCAACCGCTGGCCCGGTTCGAACTCGCCGTTGATGATCAGCGCCATGATCCTGGCGCTGAGCTGTTCGGGCAGGGTCTGCATGCCATCGGCCTCGGCCGGATCGGTCCGAAATGTCCTGGCCAGATCGACATGGGTGCCGAATGTCGGGGTTTGCGGATTGCTGGAAGCGCGATTGATCAATTCAATACCCTCATGCCGTGAATGAGTCTTGCCTGAGCACGAACGGCCCGCGATGTCGATTGATATACCGATATGCCCCGTTTCAGGAACTTCCTGCGCTGGTCGCGGACGAAATCGTCCTGGTATTTGTCGCCCGAGCTGCGCAATGCCAGCGACATGGCCGCGCCGTCGGGGCGCGCGCGGGCGATCGAATCGCAGATCCGTTCCAGCGCGACCAGCCCCGCCTCGTCGCTTTCCATGAAGTCGAGCACCCAGCCCATCTCGACGAAGACCACCACCCGGTCGATGACCGGCGAGTCCTTGAGCAGGTTGATGATCTCCTCGAAGATATAGCGGTCGCCATCGCGCAGGCCCCAGACCGGGATGTCGATGGGGTTGGCGACGCTGGTGCCGGGAATGCCGAAGCGCCTCAGCCCTTCCTCGGTCGCCGGATCCAGCGCGGGCACGGTCAGCCCCGCGCGTGCCGCCGCGTCCGACGCGGTGACGCTGACCCCGCCGCCCGAGCCGAAGATCGCCAGCCGCTCGCCCGGGCCACGGCCATGCGCGGCCAGCGCCAGCAGCGTGTCCATCAGGTCGTCGACATTGGACACCTGGATCACCCCCGATTGCGCCAGCGCCGCGTCCCACAGCAGGCCGTCCGTCGCCATCGCCGCCGTATGGCTGGAGGCCGCCACCTGGCCCTGCTCGGTCTGCGCTCCGCGCAGGATCACCACGGGCTTGGCCATCGCGGCGGCGGCGCGGAAGAACAGCCCCGGATCGCGCAGCGATTCCATGTAGAAGGCGATGATCTCGGTCTCGGGATCCTGCTCGGCCTGCAGCAGCAGATCGACCATGTCCACGTCCGAGCAGTTGCCGCAGGACAGCGCCCGTCCCAGCGGCAGGCCCCAGACCTGCGCGCGGCGCACCACGTCGCCGGCAAAGGTGCCGCTTTGGGAAAAGAAGGTGATGCCCCCGCCCTCGGTCGGGTTGTAGCGCGCCGCCCCGACCGCCATGCGCGAGGCGGCCGAGAAGGTGCCGATGCAGTTCGGCCCGACCATGCGCATCGCCCCGTCCGCGACCTGTTCCAGCATCCGGCACTCCAGGCCGGCGCTGTCGCTGGAAAACTCGGCGAAGCCCGCCGTCAGCACCTGCGCCAGCTTGACCCCCTTGGCGCGGCATTCGGCCAGCACGTCGGGCACGCGATGGCTGGCGACGGCGACCAGCGCGCGGTCGATCCCGTCCGGCGCATCGGTGATCGTCGGATAGGCCTTGAGGCCGCAGATCTCGTCGGCGCTGGGGTGGATCGGATAGATCGGGCCGGTGAAGCCGAAATCCACGAGGTTGCGGATCATGTGATGGCCCAGCTTGTCGGCCGAGGTCGAGGCGCCGACAAAGGCGATGGCCCCGGGATTGAACAGCGCCCTCATCCCCGCCAGCCGGGCGCGGCGGGTGTCGAGCGCGGCCGCGGTTTCCGCATCGCCGCGCGGGGTGGTGGCGGGACGCACGCCGCCCGCGACCGCGTCGACCGCGACCGCCCGCGCGCCGCAAAGGATGATCGGGTTGATGTCGAGTTCGGCGATCTCCTCGTTCAGCAACATGCCGTCCGGTCCGCCGACCGCCATCAGGCAGCGGGTCAGCGCGGCGCGTCCGGCCGCATCCCCGCCGGCGAAGGGGGCGGGAAAGGCCGCATCGACCATCGCCCGGCCTTGCGCCTCGGTCAGCGGCGCCAGCGCTGCGACGGGCTTGCCGCGCTGTTCGACCCCGCTGCCGCCGGCGCCGAACAGCACCACAGGCCCGTAATCCGGATCGATCCGCCCGCCGATGAAGACCTCTAGCCCGGCAGGCACCATCTCTTCGACCAGCACGCCCTCGATGTGGGCCGAGGGATGCGAGGCGCGGCAGGCATCCATGATCGAGCGCCAGGCATCCGCCGCCCCGTCCGCCGCCACCGACAGGCGCACGCCGCCGGCATCGACCTTGTGGACGATGTCGGGCGAGACCACCTTCAGCGCGCAGGGGGCACCGATGCGCGAGACGATGGCATGGGCATCGTCCGGCGAGGTCGCCAGTTCCGGCAGCGTGGTCTCGATGCCATAGCGCGCCAGCAGTTCCTTGGATTCGATTTCGGTTCTCATCTCATTCCTGAATGTTGATCTGTGAAAGCCCCGCGCGTTCCATGGCCGCGCCCCTTTCCGCCCCGTGCAAGCCGCCGCCGACAACGGGTCATTCGACCGTCAGCATCCGTTCCAGCCCCTCGCGATCCGCCAGCGCCTCGTCGCGGGCGAAGCTGCGGGTGATCTGGCCGTTCTCGACGACATGGAAGGCATCCCCGACCGAAAGTGCCAGCGGGATGCTCTGCTCGACCAGGATGACGCCGATGCCGCGCTTGCGCGCCTCTTCGATGGATTGGGCGATGGCGCCGACATAGCTGGGCGACAGGCCCTCGGTCGGCTCGTCCAGCATCATGTAGGCCGGGTTGGCCAGCATGGCGCGGGCCACGACCAGCATCTGCTGCTCGCCCCCGCTCATCGTGCCGGCCTTCTGGCCCATCCGCTCGCCCAGGCGGGGAAAGATCTCGACCGCCTCGGCGATGCTGAAGTCCCGGCCGGAGCCGGTCGGCCGGCGCGCGACTTCCAGGTTCTCCTCGACCGTCAGATTGGCAAAGACCTTGCGATCCTCGGGCACCAGCGTCACCCCCATCTGGGCGCGGCGAAAGGTCGGACCCGCCAGTTCCCGGCCGTTCAGCGTGATGCGTCCCTCGGTCCGGTCCACCAGCCCCATGGTCGCGCGCAGCGTCGTGGTCTTGCCCATGCCGTTCAGGCCCAGAAGGCACACCACCGAGGCGGCCGGCACCTCGAAGCTGAGCCCGTGCAGGATCTGACTGGCACCGTAGAAGGCCGAGAGGTTCTCGTAACGAAGCACCGCGTTCATTGTGCGAAACTCCCGTGCAGATAGGCTTGGCGGACGGCCTCGTTGCCGCGGATCTCGTCGGGCGGGGCATCGGCGATGACAGTGCCGTTCTGCATGACGGTGATGCGGTCGGACAGGCGCATGACCATGCCCACGTCATGCTCGACCACGATGATGGTCAGGCCCATGGTCTCGCGCAGCATGGTGATCAGCGCGGCGATGGTCTCGCGGTCGCCGCGCGACATGCCGGCCAGTGGTTCGTCCATCAGGATCAGCCGGGGCTTCAGCGCAAGGCCGATGGCGATGTCCAGCGCGCGCTGATAGCCATGCGCCAGCATTCCGGCCTTCGCATCCTCGCGCCCGCGCAGCCCGACGCTGGCAAGGATACCCCACGCCTCGTCGGCGGCCTCGTCCTCGTGCTGATGGGACTGCCACAGCGAGGCCGAGCGCCCTTCGCGCGAACGGATCGCCAGCGCGACGTTTTCCAGCACCGGCAGGTCCATGAAGATGCTGGTGCGCTGGAAGGTACGCGCGACACCGCCGCGCGCCAGCCGCTCGGGCGGCCAGCCGGTGATGTCGCGGCCGTCGAACAGGACGGTGCCGGACATCGGCGGGATCGACCCGGTGATGAGGTTGAACAGCGTGGTCTTGCCGGCGCCGTTGGGACCGATGATCGAGTGGATCGAACCCTGCTCCACCCGCAGGTCGACCCCGTTCACCGCCTTCAGCCCGCCGAAATGCTTGGTCAGTTCGTTGACTTCCAGGATCATTGCGCGGCCCTCCGCCCCGGCTTGCGTGCCGACAGGCGCGTCGCGATCCGGGCCGCGCCGCCGAACAGCCCGCCCGGCGCGACGATGACGATCAGCACGAAAAGCGCACCGAAATAGATCAGCCATGCATCGGTGAAGCTGCTGACGTAATGCTCGGCCAGGGTAAAGACCACCGCACCGATGACCGGGCCAAAGATCGTGCCCACGCCGCCCAGGACGACATACATCAGCACCTTGCCCGATTCGAGCCAATGCAGCAGGTCGGGCGAGGTCGCACCGTTGAACAGCACGAACAGCACCCCGGCGAGGGAAGCGAGCGAGGCCGAGATCATATAGGATATCAGCTTGAGCAGGATGACGTTCATGCCGATGAACCGCGCCCGCTCGCTGTTCTCGCGGATGGCCAGCCACGCCCGCCCCAGCGGCGCACGCCGGATATGCAGCGCCCCGGCCAGCGCCAGCAGCAACGCGCCCAGCAGGATCGCATACCAGGTCGCCGGGCTGACGGTCTGCGCACCGAAGAAGGTGGCCATGGGGATGCCCTGCAAGCCGTCCTCGCCGCCGGTGATGTCGGAAAAGACAAAGACGAGCGCGAACATGATCTGGCTCAGCGCCAGGGTCAGGATCGCAAAGGTCTTGCCGACCTGGCGCACCAGGATAGCGCCGATAGCCCCAGAAACCAGCAGCGTCGCCGCCAGCGTCAGCAGGATCAGCACGGCGATGTCCGAACTGACGCTTTTCGACAGCAGGCCCGCGACATAGGCGCCGAACCCGTACCAGGCGGCATGTCCAAAGGACAAAAGCCCGGTATTGCCGGTCAGCATGTCAAGGCTGAGCGCCAGGATCGCCGCGATCAGCGCATGGGACGCCAGCATCAGCAGGAAGGGCTGGCCCGCGCTCGCAAAGGGCAGGCAAAGCCCCGCGGCCGCGATGACGGCCAGCCCGACCAGGCCGCCCCGGCTGCGGACACGCCGCTCCGATAGGGTTGTTGCGATCATTCGGTCCTCCCCTCGCCGAAAAATCCGCGCGGCCAGTTGATGAGCATCGCCATGACCACGATGAACAGCAGCATCAGCGCCAGCTGGCCGCCGAAATAGCCCTCGCCAAAGACCAGGATCAGGCCGACCGCATAGGCCGCGACCATCGCGCCCCTCAGGCTGCCGAGACCGCCCAGGATGACCGTCATGAAGGCCAGGATCAGGATCTTGTCGCCGACCACCGCATGGGCGGTGAAGATCGGCGCCGCCGCGACCCCCGACGCCGCGGCCAGGGCGGCGCTGACGCCCACGACCGAATGCATCAGCCGTTCGCGGTCGATGCCGATGCAGGCGCCCATCTCGGGGTCGTCGTTGGCCGCGCGCACGCGCAAGCCCCATTTCGAGTTCTTCAGGAACAGGATCAGTGCGATCGTCAGCGCAATGGCCAGCACCGAGACGAAGACGCGATAGGTCGGCAGGCTGATGCCCCCCAGCGAGATCACGCCGCCCAGCACCTGCGGAACCGGCATGATCTGCACGTTGCGGCCGCCGAGTTCGTAAAGAATGCCGGTGATGAGCAGCGCCAGACCAAAGGTCAGAAGCAGGCTGTCCACCATCGGGCGGTCGCGGATCCGCGCAAGGATCGCCCAGTCGATCAGCACGCCGATCAGTCCTACCGCCACCGGCGCGACGACCAGCGCCACGCCGAAGGGAACGCCCGAGGCGACCAGCCAGACGCCCGCCATGGCCCCGGCGCTGAACAAGGCGCCATGGGCGAAATTCACGATCCGGCCAACGCCGTAGATCAGGGTCAGCCCAAGGCTGAACAAGAGCAGTACCGAGCCCAGAACGATGCCGTTCAGGACCAGCGATAGTGCAAGCATTTCCGGCTCCTCCCTCCGAATGCTTCGCTGAATCGGAGAGTGCGGCTATATTGTCTTAATGTCAACAATTTTATAGTCGACAATAATTGCACCCCGCATGTAGAGCCCACCGGCACAGGCCGGCAGGGGGCCTGCACCGGGTGATCTGGTGCGCTGCGACCTCAATCCCGACGCAATCCCGGATGTGGCTGGGGATGATCGGCGGTGGGCGCGCTGCTGTCGGTGGCGGTCGGCTCGCTTGTCGGCGATCCGCGTAGACGGCTCGGTCTACCCAGGCGGGCGGCATGATCCCTTATACGCTGGGCGTGCGGATCTTTCCCGCCGCAGCCTCGCTGTCTACGCCATGGCAGGACAAAAGCGCGATGGCGTTTTCGCGCCCCTCGATCCATTCACATCGTGCAAGTTCCGGCACCCGCATCCTGTCGGGCTTGGGAATGCCGGCAAGGGGAACGGTTGGTTCTTGTCGTTGCGCCGCCACTGCGGCGCAACGTCATCATCCGGCCAGCCCGCCAAGCGCGAACGACCCGACAAGCGCGATGACCGCACCCAGCCCACGCGACAGCATCGGCCCCGGATGCAGGCGCCCCACCCTGCCGATGCCAAGACCCGCCAGATGCAGCAGAAGCGTCGCCAGCACGAACCCGGCCGCATAAGGCGCGAGATTGCCGGCGGCAGGCATCTCGGTGCCGTGCGCATGGCCGTGGAAAACGGCAAAGGCCGCAACGACCAGGCCAGCCGCCCATAGCGGCGGACGCAGGGCCAGCATGACGGCGACCCCGATCACGATGGACGAGGCGGCAATCCCCGCCTCGACGGCGGGAAGGGGGACGTCCGCCGCGCCCAGCAATCCGCCCGCGATCATCGCCAGCGGAAAGGCCAGGAGAAGGATCGGCGCGGCGGCCCCTCCCAATGAGGCGGCCCAAAGACCCACGGCGATCATGGCGAAGACGTGATCCAGGCCCAGAAGGGGATGCGAGAAACCGGAGGCGAAGCCGCCGCCATGCAGATGCCCGGGATGCGCAAGGGCCACAGCCGGGCTGAGAAGCAGAAACAGGGTAAGCGCGATGCGCATGACATGGTCTTCCAGAAAGCGTTGATGTCGTTCAGACGCCGCCGTTCAGGCGACGCCGCGTTCCTTCAGTGCCGCATAGCCGCCCTCGACATCGGCGACATTGGTGAAGCCAAGCCCGGCCAGCGTCCCGACCACGGGACCGGAGCCGTTGACCGAGCCGCAAAAGACGACGATGCGGGCATCCTTCGGCACCGAGGCAAGGGGTCCGGCGAAGACCTCGGCCACCAGCGGCTTGGGCAGGATGACGGCCGAGGCGATCTCTCCGTTTTCGGCCCTTCCCTTGGGCGCGCGCACGTCGATCAGCAGATCGATCCCCGACAGGTCGGCGGAAAGCTCGGCGGCGGTGATACGGTTGGACATGATGTCTCCTTCAGGATGTGGGGGCCGGGTGGATGGGATCGACCCAGTAGACGCTTTCCGGGGCCTCGACCGGATCGACATCGGTGATGTTGACCACCACCGCCTCGTTGTCCGAACGCACCAGCACGCATTCCAGCACCTGGTCGGGATCGGCGTTGATCTCCTGATGCGGGACATAGGGCGGGACATAGATGAAATCGCCCGGACCGGCCTCGGCGACATATTCCAGCCGCTCGCCCCAGCGAAGCCGCGCCTTGCCGCGCACGACATAGATCACGCTTTCCAGCGGCCCGTGATGATGGACGCCGGTCTTGGCATCGGGCTCGATGGCGACCGTCCCGGCCCAGATGCTTTGGGCGCCGACGCGGGCATGGTTGATCGCCGCTTGCCGGAACATGCCGGGGGTCTGGGCGGTGCTGGAATCCAGCCGGTCCCCCTTGATGACCCGCACGCCGTCATATTTCCAGCGCGGCGCCTCTTGATGGTCATGGGAATGATGGTCGTGGTCGTGGGGCATCCTTTTCCTCCTTCTGCGGTCGCGCAGCGGCGTTTTCCGGTTCACTTGCGGCCCAGGCGCCGGCCATGCTGCCGCCGATGGCCAGGACATCGGTCGTGATCGAAAGGCCCTGTCTCAATGCGCGGCCCCGTGCGCCACGCCCAGCCAGTCCAGCAACGCCCCGCGGATACGGGCGAATTCGGGGTCGGCCACGTCGCGCGGCCGGTCCAGCGCGATGGGTTCGTGATGGGCGATTACGCCCTCTTTCATCACCAGCACCCGATCGGCCAGCAGGATCGCCTCTTCGACGTCGTGAGTGACCAGCAGGATCGCGCAGCCGTGGCGCTGCCACAGTTCGGCCACCAGGGCCTGCGCCTTGATCCGGGTCAGCGCATCCAGCGCGGCGAAGGGTTCGTCCAGCAAAAGCAGGTCGGGTTCCCGCACCAGCGCCCGCGCCAGGGCGGCGCGCTGTGCCTCGCCGCCCGACAGCACCTTGGGCCAGACATCGGCGCGATGACCGATGCCGACCTCGTCCAGCGCGCGCTCGGCCCGTTTTCGGTCGGGGCGGCCCGGCAAGCCCAGGACGACATTGTGCCAGACCCGCTTCCACGGCATCAGCCGCGGCGCCTGGAAGGCGATGGCGCGGCGCGAAGGCACCACCACCTCGCCCTCGAACTCCGGGTCCAGGTCGCCCAGGATGCGCAGCAGCGTGGACTTGCCGCAGCCCGAGGCGCCCAGCAGCGCGACGAATTCGCCCGGCCGGATGGTAAGGTCCAGGTTGTCGATCACCCGGCGCGGGCCGAAGGCGCGGCTGAGCCCCCGCACCGCGACCGCCGCAGGTGTTTTCAGGCTCCGGTGAAGTTGGGTCGCCATGACAGGAAGATCCTTTCCAAGCTGCGCACCACCAGATCGACGGCAAGGCCGAGCAGGGCATAGACGACAAGGCAGACGACGATCACGTCGGTCTGGAAGAATTCGCGCGCATTGGCCATCAGATAGCCCACGCCGGCGGTGGCGTTGATCTGCTCGCCAAAGACAAGCGCCAGCCAGGCGATGCCCAGCGAATAGCGCAGGCCGACCAGGGCATTGGGCAGCGCACCGGGCAGGATGACATGGCGCACCAGCCCGGCACGGCCAAGGCCCAGCGTCCGCCCGGCCTCGATCAGGGACTGGTCCACGCCCCGGATACCGGCATAGACGTTGAGATACAACGGAAAGGCCGTCGCAAGCGCGATCAGCGCGATCTTCGGCGCCTCGCCGATGCCGAACCAGATGATCAGCAGCGGGATCAGCGCCACGTTCGGAACGGTGCGCAGCATCTGCATGGGCGCGTCGACCAGATCCTCGCCCAGCCGGGTCAGGCCGGACAGGATGGCAAGCGCGACGCCGATGGTGCCGCCGATCAGCAGCCCGCTCATCGCGCGCTGCATCGATACGACGACCGCCTCTTGCAACTCGCCGGTCTGGATCAGCTTCGCGGCGCTGGAAAGCACGGTGGCAGGCCCCGCCAGCACCTCGGCGGGCAGGACGCCGGTGATCGAGGCGAGATGCCAGACCAGCACCAGCGCCACCGGGCCGATGCCCCGGCGCAGCCAGCGCGGCACCTGCCGCCCGCGGGCCGTGGCCGGGGTCAGCCGCACCAGCGCATCCGCCGGCTCGGCCGGGCGATCCTTGCGCAGTGCGGCATAGCTGCGGTCGATCTCGGTGATGCTCATGTCAGTTCAGCGCGATGACGGGCAGGCCGCGATAGACATGGGCCGACAGGTCCAGCGATCCGTCAAGCACCCCGGCCTCGACCCAGGTGGCAAAGACGTTCTGCAGGCTGGCGACGAAGGCGTCGTCGATGGGCAGCCGCTTGTAGGCGGTCTGCTCGGCGTAAAGCGGCTCGACGGTGGCGCGGTCCTGCTTGCTGAAGCCTTCGTAGAAGGTCAGGAAGTCCTCGCGGTTCTCGCGGGCCCATTCGTAGCTTTTCTCGATCCGGGCCAGGTAATCCTTGATCGCCTCGATCTTCGCCGGGTCGCCGAGGGTCTTTTCGGTCACGGCATAGACGATATTGCCGGTGTTCACGCCCTGGCCGTCGTAAAGCTCGCGGGCACCAAGCACGCCGATGCTGCGCGCCTTGTAGATGCCCCAGATCGCCCAGGCGTCGATCCCGCCGGACTGGAAGGCCGCCGAGGCGTCGGCCGGGGTCAGGAAAGCCAGCTTGACGTCCTGCTGATCGATCCCGGCATTCTTCAGCGTGCCCAGGGTCAGGTAATGCGCCACGCTGCCCCGGGTGGTGGGCGAAATGGTCTTGCCCTTCAGGTCCTCGACGCTCTGGATCGGGCTGTCCTTGGGCACGATGATCGAGGTGCCCAGCCCGCCGTTGTGGAAGGCCGCTGCGATCTTGATCCTGGAGCCGCCGGCGATGGCGCTGACCGCCGGGCTGTCGGCGGACATGCCGATGTCCACCGCCTCGGCCTTCAGCGCCTCATGCAGGTTCACCGCGGCCGGATAGACCGACCATTCGATCTTGTAGGGCAGGTCGTCCAGCAGCCCCGCGGCCTCGAGCCGGGCGCGCTGCTCGCCCACCTGGTCGCCGACGCGCAGGGTGACGCCGGACAGATCCTGCGCGCCCGCCTGCGTGGCCAGCGCCAGTGCGGCGGCTGCCAAAAGCGTGCCAAATCCGCGACGAGAGATTGAGGTCATGACGGTTCCTTTCTGTCACTCGGCCGCGATGCGCCGGGAGGTGTGGCGGTTCACGGGTTTGGCCAGCCCCAGCGAATCGCGGAAGGTGGTGCCTTCGTATTCGCGGCGGAACAGCCCGCGGTCCTGCAGGATGGGAATGACGGTTTCGGCAAAGACCGAAAGCTCGTCCGGCAACGAGTTGTTATAGACGAAGCCGTCCGCCGCGGGCTCCAGGAACCAGCGTTCGAAGGCATCGGCGACCTGCTCGGGCGTGCCGACGAAATCGGTGCGCGGCGTGGCGAAACGCTGCGCCGTCTCGCGCAGGGTCAGGTTGCCCTCGCGCGCCAGCCGGATCACTCGTCCCGAGGTCGAGCGGTTCGAGTTCTGCGCGAAGCGCTCGACATCCGGAAAGGGGGCGTCCAGATCGTATTGCGAAAAGTCGTGCTCGTTGAAGGACCGCGCCATGATCAGCAGCGCATCCTCGATCGAGGTCAGGGCGATGAAATCCCGATACTTGCGCTCGGCCTCCTCCTCGGTCGAGCCGATGACCGGGCGCAGACCCGGCAGAACGAACAGATCCGCCGGGTTGCGGCCGAAGCCTGCCGCGCGGCGCTTCACGTCGGCGTAATAGGCCCTGGCGGACAGCAGGTCGTCGTCCTGCACGAAGATCGCATCCGATCGCGCAGCGGCGAAGTTGCGCCCGTCCTCGGATGCTCCGGCCTGGAAGATGACCGGCTGGCCCTGCGGCGAGCGCGCGATGTTCAGCGGCCCCTCGACCTGGAAGAACGGCCCGCGATGGTCCAGCCGGTGCAGCTTTTCGGGGTCGAAGAACCGGCCCGACGCCTTGTCGTGGACCAGCGCATCGTCCTCCCACGAATCCCACAGGCCCTGCACCACGTCCAGATGCTCGGCGGCAAGGCGATAGCGCGTGGCGTGATCGTAATGCTTGTCGCGGCTGAAATTGCGGGCCGAGCCCTCCAGCCAGCTCGTCACCACGTTCCAGCCCGCGCGCCCGCCCGAGATATGGTCGAGCGAGGCGAACTGCCGCGCCACGTTGTAGGGCTCGGCATAGCTTACGGTCAGGGTTCCGACCAGGCCGATCCGATCCGTCACCGCCGCCAGCGCCGACAGGATGGTCAGGGGCTCGAAGCGGTTGAGGTAATGGGGGCTGGACTTGGGCGTGATATGCACGCTGTCGGCGACGAACAGGAAATCGAACTTCGCCGCCTCGGCGACCTGCGCCTGGCGCCGGTAATAGCCGAAATCGGTCGAGGCGCCGGGATGCGCGGCCGGATGGCGCCAGTCGCCCCAGCCCGTGCCGTTGCCATGCATCATGAAGCCCAGTTTCAGCCGTCGCGCGCCCATGGTCCTGCACCTTCCGTAAAAATCACGACAAGCGTTGCCGTCTTTCCCGTTGCTAGCCCTTTGCCAGGCCGGGATGAATTCCAAAGATCCGCCATCCGAGAGAAGATTTTCACGGTCGGCGCGGGCTGTCGGGGGATTTGCATTCCCCGTCGCCACGCCTGCGAATCGCCGCGTCAGGAGGCCGGCGCGATCTCGATCAGGTCGCGCAGTTCCTCGACCCGGAAATCGCTGACCAGGACGCGCAGCGTCAGCACCCAGTAGCCGTCGAGGGGCAAGAGAAAGCGCCCGGCATCCACCACGCCGCAATCGGGGGCGGCTTCGTGGCGGAACGGCCCCAGCCCATAGGCGGGCTTCGACAGTTCGACCTCGACCGATTTGGGCGTGACCGGCTGGCCATCGACCCGCAGGTCCGAAACCGTGACCGAGACCAGCCCGACCCGGGGCGGCGACACGCCAATCTCGGCCGACAGCGCGGGCGAGGCGAGTTGCAACCGGATCTCGGGCAGGACGGACGGCAGGCTGCGGGGCGGCGGCGTATAGCGCCACAGCGCCACCGTGGCGACGATCAGCACGACCAGCGCCAGCTCGACCTCGATGGCGAGCCGCAGCGGACCGCCGTCGCCCCGCATGGCGCGCGGCGCCAGCAGCAGCCGGTTCGCCAGCGCCACCGCCAGCATCAGCGCCACCAGCCCCAGCTTGACCAGCAGCACGCGGCCGTAATCGGTGCTCCAAAGCGCGGCGAGACGGCCCAGCTGCACAAGGGCGATGGCGGTGCCCGAGGCCAGGACGACCGCCAGCACCCAGGGGATCAGCCGAGAGAACCGCCGCAATGCCCCGCGGCGACCGCGCGCCAGATCGGCCAGCAGCGGCACCAGCGCGCCGATCCACAGCGCCGCCGCCACCACATGCGCAGCAACCGCCGGCCGCATCAGCAGGCCGGGCGCCGCCGTCGCCGCATGGCCCGAACTCGCGGCGGCCGCCCCGGCCAGCAGCAGCGCCGGCAGGGCGGCGATGCGGCCCGGCAGCCAAGCAGCCAGCAGCGCGGCGGCGGCGAAGGCCAGCGCCAGCCCCGGCGCGCCTGCGGCACCCTCGCGCCAGGGCGCCGAAGTCAACAGGCCGGCGGGGAACAGCGCCAGCAGATCCAGGCCCTGAAAACCCCAGACCAGCGGCAGGGCCAGAAGCCCCGCCCCCGCCGCGACAGGCGATCCGCGCCGGGGCTCGTCCGACAGAAAGGCCCGGAACACCGCGCCGCCAACACCGATCAGCAATGCCGCGACCAGCACGGCACGCAGCAGCCACAGCCCGGCGCGCGTGGCCGGCGGCGCCCCGGGCGCGGCCTGGATCGTGCCGGTGGTCTCGCCCAGCGAAAACAGGCTGGCCCCGGCGACCGGATGCCCGTCGCCCGACGTCACGCGCCATGACAGCAGATGGCTGCCCCGGTCCAGATCGGGGGGCATGGCATAGATCAGGCGGTTGCCCTGCACCTGCGGCGGGTCCAGCAGCCGACTCTCGCCCGTGGCGGCAGTCAGCCGCGCGACCAATGGGCGGGCCGGTTCGCTGAAGGTCAGCGACAGCACGGGCGGGGCGGTCTGCAGCACCGCGCCATCGGGCGGGTCGGCGGCAATCAGGCTGGCATGGCCAAGCGCCAGCCCGGCGGACCAGATCAGCGCAGCCAGCCCGGCCAGAACGGACCGAAAGGCTCTGCCGCCGATCATTGCGCCGGCAGAACGCGCAGCACCGGGGCGGGATGGTCGGCTTTCGCGTCGGGCTCGATCCAGCGCAGCTGGCTGTCGCCGCAGGTCTGGATCACCGGCAGGGCGATGGTTTCGGGCGCGTCGGCCGTTACCGTGGCACGCAAGCCGAACCCTTCCTTGCGCCCATCGGGCAGCGGACCGCCTTGCCAGCCGATCTCCTCCGGCCCGGCCGAGACCTGCCAGCCCGGCTTTTCGACCGCCACGACATCCGCGAGCCCGGCCGGCACCGCGACGCGCAAGCCTGTGGTCGGGGCGCCGGCGCAGCCATGGCCGACGATCAAGGCCAGCTCCACCGTCTTGCCCTGCCGCGCCTGTTCGGGCGCCAGATGCACATGCGCCATGGCCGGCAAGGACAGCGGCGCGGCCAGCAGCAGCGCCGTGATCGCGATCTTCATCACCAGCTTCCCCCCTACCAGCTCGAATCCAGACCCAGATGGCCCAGCGCCTCATGCCGCAACTCGGCCAGCCTGGGATCGCCGCGATGGCGCGGATAGGGCAGATCGACGGCCAGATCGGCCACGATACGCGCCGGGCGCGGGCCAAAGACGATGACGCGCTGCGCCAGGTAAAGCGCCTCTTCCACGTCATGCGTCACCAGCACCGCGGTCAGCCCGCTTTGCTGCCACAGCCGCGTCAGTTCGGTCTGCATCGCGAGCCGCGTCAGGCTGTCGAGCTTGCCCAGCGGTTCGTCCAGCAACAGGACATTGGGCCGGTTGACCAGCGCCCGGGCCAGGGCGACGCGCTGCGCCATGCCGCCCGAAAGCTGGTGCGGATAGGCCTTGTCGAAACCCGACAGGCCGACCAGCCGGATGGCCTCGTCCACGCGGTGGCCCTCGGCCTTCAGCGTGCCCTGCGCCTCGAGCCCAAGCGCGACATTGGCCCGCACCGTGCGCCAGGGAAACAGCGTGGGATCCTGAAAGACCAGGATGCGCGAGGGATCGGGATCGGCCACTTCGGCGCCCGCGACGCGGATATGGCCCTGCACCGGATGGTCCAGCCCTGCGATCAGCCGCAAGAGCGTGGACTTGCCGCAGCCCGAAGGACCCAGCAGCGCGACGAAGGAACCCGGCTCGATATCGAAGCCGATGTCGTCCAGCACCGGCAGCGGCGCACCCTCCAGGTCGAAGCGGTGCGAAACCGCCTCGATGTTGATCGCGCTGCCCGCCTGCTGCGGGATGATCTTGAGGGCCTGTGCTACCACCGGACGACTCCCTTCTGCCAGACGAGCACCCGGTCGCGGATGCGGAAAAGAAGCGTGATCAGCCCCGAGCACATCGCCGCCATCACGAACAGCGCGGCATACATGTTGGCATAGGCCGCCCAGCCCTGCGCCCATTGCAGATACCAGCCCAGGCCCGCCTCGACCCCCAGCATCTCGGCCACGACCAGCACGGCGAAAGAGGTGGACAGGCCCATGAACAGGCCGACGAAGACATGCGGCAGCGCCGCCGGCACCGCCACCCGCAGGATCAGGAACAGCGGCGAGGCGCCCAGCGTCCGGGCGATCTCGTAATAGTCGCGATTGACCGAGGCGATGCCCGACCATGTCAGCACCGCGACCGGGAAAGCGGTGGAAAAGGCGATCAGGAACACGCTGGCCGAACCCGAGCTGGGGAAGATGAAGAAGGCCAGCGGCAGCCACGCCGTCGCGGGCAGCGGCCCGACATAGCGCAAGAGCGGCGTGGCCCAATAACTGACCGCCCGCGACCAGCCCATGCCGACGCCGATCAGGAACCCGGCGACGGCGCCGAAGAAGAAGCCCTTCGCCAGCAGCCAGACCGAGAACGAGGTGCTGTGCAGGATCTTGGGCCAGTCATAGATGAACACCTCCAGCATCGCCTGCGGCGTGGGAAAGAAGGGCTGGGGCAGGATGCCGGTCTTGGCGGTCAGCACGGTCCAGATCGCCACGCCGATGCCGATGGCCAGAAGCCAGGGCGCTCGCTGGGCGGTCCAGCGACCGACACGGCCCAGCCGGTTGCCGCCAAGTCCCAGGACCACCAGCACGCCGCCCACGGCGCCCCAGACCAGAGCCAGTTCCCGCACCAGAGGCTGGAAGGTCAGGTCCTGCCAGAACAGCAGGATCGCAACGGCCGCGAACCAGCCCAGCGAGGCAAGCAGCGTCACGCGCTGGATGGGGCCCGGCGGATGCGCCCCTGCCCCTGTGCCGGCGCCGGGCGCAATATCGATGGAAGCCATTCTGTCCTCCTAGGCCGTCAGAACGTCGGCATAGACCCGCTCGGCGAATTGCTGCGGATCGGTCGAGCGGCGGAAGACGTTGATCGCGCGCAACTCCTCGGCATATTGCGCAATCTCGGTCTTGAGGTCGGCGCCGGTGGGCGTGTGATCGTGGGTCTGGTCCTTGAGCACCGCGATCAGGTCCTCGACGCTGCGGTTCTTGGGCGCCTGCGGCAGGAACGCCTTGGCCGCGTCCTCGGGACGGGCCACGGTCCAGTCCTGCGCCTCGAGCAGCGCGCGGGTCAGCGCCCGGGCCGTATCGGGGTCGTCGCGCACCAGGCTGCCGCTGAGGCCGGCGATGCAGCAGACGCGGTTCTCGAAGCCATGGTCCAGGTTCGTGGCGATCTGCACATATTTGTCGGGCGTGTCGTGCAGCCAGAAATAGGCACGCGGATCGCCGTCGGCGATGGCGTCGATCTCGCCCCGCTCGGCCGCGATCTCAAGCACGTCGGTCGAGAAGGCCCGCCATTTCACATCCGTCTCGGGGTCGATTCCGGCCTGGTGCAGCAGGATCGAGAAGAAGTTCTTGCCCGGCGCGGCAAGGTCGGTGACGCCGATAGTCTTGCCCTTCAGATCGGCCAGTTCCCGGATCCCGGCAGATTGCAGCGCGACCAGGCGCGAGCAGCCGCCATGGGTGCCGGCGGTTATCTTGACGTCGAAGCCCTGCTCCAGCGCCTTGAGCCAGCGCAGCGCCATGCCGACGCCGCCATCCGCCTTGCCGGTGGCGATGGCCTCCAGCAGCGCCTCGGTCGAGGCGCCGAAGTTCACGATCTCGACGTCCAGCCCATGCTTCTCGAAGATCCCGTGGTCCTGCGCGACGAAGACCGGGGCAAGGCAGATCGCCGAGGCGTTCGAGGCGAAGCGGAGCGGCTTCAGCCCCCCTGCGCCCTGCGCGCGGGCCAGCGAGCCCACGCCAAGGCCCAAGAAGGGCGCGGCCAGCGCGGCGCCGATACCCGAGCGCAGAAGGTTGCGGCGCGATGTGGTGACGATGTTGCGGGTCATGATGTTTCCCTTATTCGGCAGCATGGCTGGAGGTGAGTTCGGATGCGACCAGCGCCCGGACTCGCGGGATCAGCTCGCGGCCGTATCGCAGCGCATCGGTCAGCGGGTCGAAGCCCCGGATCAGAAAGGTCGAGATGCCCAGCCGGTAATAGTCCAGCATCGCCTCGGCCACCTGATCGGGCGTGCCGACCAGCGAGGTCGAGTTGCCGTTGGCGCCGGTCAGCGCGGCGATCTCGGTCCACAGCCGCTTGTCCAGGCGCGCGCCCTGGGCGGCGGCGGCCAGCAGGCGGCGCGAACCCTCGTTCTGGGGCTGGCCGGGGTTCAGCTTGTTGACCAGCCGCGGCTCGCCGCCAGTCGCGCGCAGGGCCTTGGCCTGTTCCAGGATGCGGGCGGCCTTGGCCCATGCCGCATCCTCGGTCTCGGCAAGGATGGGCCGCAACGACAGCGAAAACCGGGGGTTGCGGCCATGGCGGGCCGCAGAGGCGCGAACGGCGGCGATGGTCTGGGCCACCTGGTCGTAGGTTTCGCCCCACAGCGCATAGACATCGGCATGCTGACCCGCCACGTCGATTGCGGCGGGGGAGGAGCCGCCGAAATAGACCGGAATGCCCTCGGGGCCCCTCGGCTTGATGTCCGAAAGGGCGCCCTTCACCCGGTAATAGTCGCCGTGATAGTCGAACGGCGTCTCGCTGCTCCATTCCTGCCGGACGATATCCAGATATTCGCGCGTGCGGGCATAGCGTTCGTCCTTGGTCAGCCAGTCGCCATCCTGTTCCAGTTCGCGGTCGTTGCCGCCGGTGATGATGTGGACGGCGATGCGCCCGTCGGTCAGGTGGTCCAGCGTGGCAAGCTGTCGTGCGGCCAGCGTGGGCGCGGTAAAGCCGGGCCGGTGCGCGAGCATCAGCTTGAGCCGCCGGGTGACGCTGGCGACATATTGCCCGACGAACAGACTGTCGGGGGTCGAGGAATGGAAGGCCAGCAGCACGCGGTCGAAGCCCGCAGCCTCATGGATCGCGGCCGATGCGCGGATGAAGTCGCGATCGATGACCGGACCCTGGCGTGCAATGGTCTCCGAGGCGTTGTGGTTGCCGATGAAACCGATGAATTCGACGGACATGGTGTTCTCCTGCTTGTCAAAGACCAAGGGCGGCGCGTCCGGCGGCGACCATGACGCTGTCCTGTTGCGGACTGTGGATGCGGCCGCACAGAACGTCGCGGTAATGGCGTTCCAGCGGGTTTCGGCGGGCGATGCCGTGATTGCCGGCCAGCTTCAGCGCGCCCTCGACGGCCGCGATGGCGTTTTCGGTGGCGACATGCTTGATGAGCCCGGACTGGCTCGCCGCAGGCACCTGCCCCGCATCCATGTCCCGGGCGGCCGAGCCGATCAGCCGGCGGTTGACGGCGATGCGTTCCTCGATGGCACCGACCGCCTCCTGCATCCGGGGCAGTTCGGCCAGCGGCTTGCCCAGATTGGCAGGCACGCGCGATTTCAGGAAGGCGACGATCCAGTCGCGCCCCGCCTCGGCGACGCCGGTATAAAGCGCGGCGATCAGCAGGCTGACCCAGGCCGAGGTCTCGTCGCCTCGAACGGCCCATTCCGCCGGGCGCCGGATGTCCACTGCGTAATCGGGCGGCAGCAGCACTTCGTCGAACTGCACGTCGTGGCTCGAGGATGCGCGCAGCCCCAGCGTGTCCCAGGCCGGGATGATCCGCACGCCGTCGGCTTGCATCGGGACGAGAAACTGCCCTACGCGGGCCTCGTCCTCGTCCGTGCGGGCCCAGACGATGGCCCAGCGCAGCCCCTCGCTGCCGGTCGAATAGATCTTGCGGCCGGAAAGCAGCCAGCCGTTGTCGATCCGGCGGGCGACGGTGGCCGGCAGGCCACCGCGCATCGGCGTGCCAAGCTCGGGCTCGACGCGCAGCGCGTTGATCAGCGCGCCCTCGGTGGCGGCGTCGCGCACGACACGGGCCACCAGCGCGGCCGGCCAGCGTCCACGATGAAGCAATGCCAGATGGGCATATTGCATCACCAGCACCAGGCCGATGGCCGGATCGCCCCGGCCGATCTCGCGAATGACCTGTGCCGCGATCTCAAGCCCGCCGCCCCTGCCGCCGAATTGCTGCGGGGCGGTCAGCGCCAGCAGCCCACTTTCGCGCAGCGCCTCGATATGCCGGAACGGGAAGCCGGCCGTGCGGTCGTCCTGTGCTGCGGCGACCGCGAATTCGTCGGCCAGCCTTTGCGCAATTCCGATTTCGTCGAGTTGGGTGGTGATCGTGGTAAGAAGCATCGGGTGCGGATCCTGCGCAACAAAACACGACAACTCTAGTCGCATTAACACCGACCCACTATTCCAAAGCCGGAACGGAATGGAGAAGATCCTGCCTCCCCCTTCTGTCGAGAGAGAAGGAAACCTGCGTTGTGGGAAACCCATTCTCCCAAGACGCAGTCGGATAGCCGAAGCGGTCAGGCAGGATAATCGCGGCCCCTCCCCGTCCGGGCCGGACCCAGCCGTCAAGCGCGCTTGTCATCGCCGGTGCCGCGCCATGGCGGGTCAACGCCTCGCACCTCAGGACCGTGCAGAAAAATATTCTCCATCGGCATGCAAAAAAACATGACTCGTTTTATCGTTATTTTTTTCTCCGAATGGCATGATGAGCCCGAAAAGGGTCTGTCACCGGCCCATGGATCACGCCGAAGGGGGTTTCCCCATGCCTCGAATATCCGCCGATCCGGGCGATGCACTGGTCCGTCCGCCTCTGGACAAGGGGTTGCCAAGCCGTCGCAAGACCTCGCATGGCGTGGACAATCTGGCGGCGACCGTGGCCAAGGCCAGCAGCAGCCCCCATGTCGCCGTGCCGGGACGCGATGCATGACGGGGCCGGAGACGCTTGGACCGGAAATGCTGAGATCGCGGTCTATCGGCGCGCACGACCGCAGTCAGCGGATGCCATGCGCGCGCGGGCAAGGGCCGCGTCTGATCGCCTCCCGGGATTGCCTGACGGCGCAGCGCGCCGCTTTGGCCTTGGTGCTTTGCGGCCGGCCTGCCAAGCCTGTCGTCGGGCCCCACACCGAATTGCGGCTGGCCGATCCCTTCCGGCAGGACCTCGTCCTTCGCGAGCCGCTGGCCATGCTTGCCGCGCTGGACGCGCTTTGTCCCGGCACGCTGTTTTCCACCGATCCCGAACTGCGTGCCGGGCAGCAGGGCCTGATCGGTCATGCCACCGACGCCGACGCTCGTCTGGCCGAGGTGACAAAGGCAAGAAACCACCGCGACCTGGACATCGCCATCCACTTGCTGCGCGACGTGATGCTGCGGATCGAACGCAGCTTCGACAATCGGGGTGCGGCGCCGGTCCTGGATGCCCGGGATGCGGTGATCGCGCCGCTGATCTGGCGCATGATGCTGCTGGACCGCCATTACCGCACCTATCTCTGCCTTGGGCTGGATCGGTCGATGGCCCTTGCCGGCCGAATGCTGGACCTGCCTGGCGCCGATGTCGTGCTTGACGATCTTGCGGCAGGGGAGTTCCTCGACCAGTTGTCCCCCGAAGCCGTCATCCGCTTGCCCGAGGACAGGCGCCCGGACTGGGCGCCCGCACTGGGTCCGGCAGGGCGGCCGCAATATCCCTCCATCAGACCAAGACGAAAGAACCCGATCCTGACCTTTCGAAAAAGCTCCGACCCCGTGTCCCAGCCCAACCCCCCGAACTCCGATGACGGACAGCTGGATGTCATCGCCGAAAAGCTGCGGCTGATCCGCATCACCTCGCAGCAGCGCCGTTATCCGGGGCGGACAACGCCGCGCTTGCCTTCGCGCTCCGTGGTGATCCGGCTCTTGTCGAATGTCGTGGGCGCGCTTTATCCGCGCCATTTCGGCCCGGCCGGGCTGAATGCGCAGACGGCGGACATTTTCGTCGCACAGACGCTGAGAACCATCCGCCAGCGCCTGACCGAGCAGTTGGAGCTTGAATGGCTGCTGCAACCCGATGCCGAACAACTGCCCTGCCGCCGCCGGGCCCGCACCGACGCAGATGCGTTCATGGCCGGGCTGCCGCAGATCCGCGATCTGCACGACACCGACATCAACGCCGCCTTCCAGGGCGATCCTTCGGCCAAGAGCCTTGACGAAATCGTGCTTTGCTTTCCCGGCATCGCCGCGATCCTGCGCCATCGCATCGCGCATAGCCTCTACAAGCTGGGTGCGCCGATGCTGGCACGGATCATGGCCGAGCATTCGCATTCGCTGTCCGGCATCGATATTCATCCCGGTGCGAAGATCGGCCCGGCCTGCTTTATCGACCACGGCACCGGCGTGGTGATCGGCGAGACCGCGGTGATCGGGCGCAATGTGCGGATCTATCAGCAGGTCACGCTGGGGGCGAAACGGTTCGAGAGCGATGGCGAGGGCGGGCTGGTCAAGGGCCAACCCCGCCATCCGCTGGTCGGCGACGATGTCGTCATCTATGCCGGTGCAAACATCCTTGGCCGGATCGAGATCGGCAAAGGCGCGGTCATCGGCGGCGGCGTCTGGCTGACCGATTCCGTCCCGCCCGACGCGGTGGTGACGCAGGCCAAGCCCAGCCTGAACACCTGAGACCGAAATAGCGCCATCCGGCCGCGACATGCACCGTTTTGCCGCATCTGCCCACCAAAAGACACACGACCAGGAAAGACCATGCTCGACATTCTGAAAAACCGCCGCTCGCAATATGCCCTGGGGGCCGAACTTCCCCTGCCCCAGGATGAGGTCGATCACCTGATCCGCGAGGCCATCCGGCTGGCCCCCTCCTCCTTCAACTCGCAAAGCTCGCGTGCCGTCATCCTGTTCAACGGCGAAAGCCGCAGGTTCTGGGGCCTTGTGAAAGATGCCTTGCGTGCCATCGTTCCGGCCGCGGACTTCCCTAGGACCGAAAGGCGCCTTGCCGGTTTCGCCGCCGGGGCGGGAACGGTGCTGTTCTTCGAGGACCAGGCGGTGGTCGCCGATCTGCAAAGGAAATTCCCGCTCTACGCCGAGAACTTCCCGATCTGGTCCGAGCATTCCACCGCGATGGCGCAACTCGCGACCTGGACCGCATTGAGCGATGCCGGAATCGGCGCCAGCCTCCAGCACTATAATCCGCTGGTCGACAATGAGGCGGCAAGGGCATGGGAACTGCCGGCGACATGGAGGCTGTGCGCACAGATGCCCTTTGGATCGAACGAAGGCGAAATCGGCCAAAAGAGCTACATTGACGACGAGCAGCGCTTCCACACCTTTGGGTAAAGCGATCTGAAGCGGCGCCTTGCGCTGCCACGCTCGCGACTGCGCGACGTAGACGGCCCGACGACCTGCCCATCGATGGACCGCGGCCATCGAAACCATGAGGATCGCCCTTGCGCCGACACCGGCCGGTCAGACGGAACGGGCAAGATGGGTATGGCCGCCGATGACCACCACGACCTTGCCTTGCAGATGCAGGTCCGTCCCCTGCCCCCGAAACCGATGCTGCTTGAGGTTTTCGGGCCGCATCTCGATGGAAAAGCCTGGCATCCACCGCGGCGCATAGGCCGCGTCGCCTGGGCGGCCGCCCTCGCGGATCCTGGATGACCGGCAATGTCGTCCGGGTTGGGCTCTTCGGTGAGCCAGGGGTCCACGAAGGCAGCTTGCGCGCCCAACCGACGACCTGATCTGCCTCCGCGCGCGACCAGGCCCAACCCGTTGACACCGGCGCAAGTCGATGAACTGGTGCGGCTGCATGACATGTCTGGGGGACGAATGACGCGGTTTTCGGCGAATCTGGGTTTTCTCTGGGCCGACCTGCCGCTGCCGCAGGCCATCCGCGCCGCGCATCGCGCCGGTTTCGACGCGGTGGAATGCCACTGGCCCCATGAGGTGCCGCCCGAACAGGTCGCGGCCGCGCTGGCCGAGACCGGACTGCCGATGCTGGGCCTGAACACCCGGCGCGGCCGGCCGGGCGAAAACGGCCTTGCCGCCCTGCCGGGACGCGAGGCCGAGGCCCGGGACGAGATCGGACGCACGCTGGACTATGCCGCCGCCATCGGCTGCGGCGCGGTCCATGTCATGGCGGGCTTTGCCGAGGGGCAGGCGGCCGAGCGGGTTTTCCTGGCCAATCTTGACCATGCCTGCCGCCTGGCCCGGCCGCTTGGCATCACCATCCTGATCGAGCCGCTGAACCGCCATGACGCGCCCGGCTATTTCCTGGCCGGCTCGGACCAGGCGGCCCGGATCATCGAGGCGGCCGGGCATGACAACCTGCGGCTGATGTTCGACTGCTATCACATGCAGATCATGGAGGGCGACATCTCGCGCCGCTTGCGGGCGCATCTGGGGATACTCGGGCATGTGCAGATCGCCTCGGTCCCGGACCGCGGCACGCCGGATCATGGCGAGCTGGACTATCGCCATGTCTATGCGGTTCTGGACGACCTGGGCTGGACCCGGCCTCTGGGCGCGGAATACCGGCCCGAAGGGCCCACCGAGGCGACGCTGGGCTGGCTGCAAGCGCAGCGCTCGGCGGCACGGCGACAGTAGCCCCATCCGACGATGGCGGCAGAGGGCTTTCCGGACCGATGCCGGCTATCGCAGCACCCGTCGCAGCCCCTCCTGCACCTTCAAGAGCGCCGGCAGGTAAAGCGCGACCAGCTCCTCGGCCGAGGAATGCACCGCCGCCACCCCGATGTTCAGCGCCGCCACCACCCGGCCGTGGGCGTTGTAAAGCGGCACGCCAAGCGAACGCAGGCCCAGCTCGACCTCCTGGTCGATCACCGCATGGCCGTCCGCGCGGGCGCGGGCGACCCGCGCCATGATCTCCTCGGGCGAGGTCAGGCTGTGGCGGGTGCGGGGCGTCAGGTCCGACCGCTCGATGATGGCGCGCGCCTCGGGTCCGGGCAGGGCCGCCAGCAGCACCCGGCCCATCGAAGTGCAATGCGCCGGCAGCCGCGAGCCCGGCATCAGACCGATGGACATCACCCGCCGCTGCGCCGCGCGCGCCAGATAGACGATCTCGGTGCCGTCGAGAATCGAGACCGAGGTCGATTGCCCGATCTGCTCGGACAGCTGGTCCAGCCAGGGCTGCACCAGTTGCGCCAGCGGCATCGCAGCCAAGGCCCCCATGCCCAGCCGCAGGATGCGCGGGGTCAGGGTGAAGAACTTGCCGTCGTAATCGGCATAGCCCAGCTCGTGCAGGGTCAGCAGGCAGCGCCGCGCCGTCGCCCGGTCCAGCCCCGTCGCCTCGGCCACCTCGGCGATGGAGAGCCGCGGGCGTTCGGCCCGGAACGCCTCGATCACGCCAAGCCCCTTGGCAAGCGAGGCGATGAAGTCGGTCTTGTTCACCATGCGCACAGATTTTTACGCAAGTTGAACAAATGTCAACATACGCACGAAATCTCTGGCATCAGGACAGATAGCCGCGCATGAAACGCCCCGGAACCCGCAGGAGGAGTTCATGGACAAACGCATCCCCAATCTGGCCGAGGCCGTGGCCGGCATCCCGGACGGCGCCGCGGTGATGATCGGCGGCTTCGGCGGGTCGGGCGCGCCGATCGAATTGATCCACGCGCTGATCGACCGCTATCTGGCCACCGGCAGCCCCGGCAACCTGACCGTCATCAACAACAATGCCGGCAACGGCCATGTCGGTATCGCGGCGATGATCGAGCAGGGCATGGTCCGCAAGATGGTCTGCTCCTTCCCGCGCTCGGCCGATCCGCGGGTGTTTACCGACAAGTATCTGGCCGGAGAGATCGAACTGGAACTGGTCCCGCAGGGCACGCTGGCCGAGCGCATCCGCGCCGGCGGCGCCGGCATCCCGGCCTTTTATACGCCCACCAGCTATGGCACCGACCTGGCGAAGGGCAAGCCGGTCGCCGAATTCGATGGTCGGCCCTATGTGCAGGAACGCTGGCTCAAGGCCGATTTCGCGCTGATCAAGGCCGAACTGGGCGACCATTACGGCAACCTGACCTATCGGATGGCGGCGCGGAACTTCTCGCCGCTGATGGCGATGGCGGCGGCACGAACCATCGCGCAGGTGACGCAAGCGGTCGCGCCGGGCGGCATCGACCCCGAAGCCGTCGTGACGCCGGGCATCTTCGTCTCCGGCATCGTCGAGGTTGCGAACCCGGCGCAGGAAGAGGCGCTGAACCGCGCCGACGCGGCCTATCCCCCCACCCGTCCCCAGAAGGTGCAGGCATGACCACGAAGCTTTCCAACGCCCAGATCGCCTGGCGCGCGGCGCAGGACATCGCCGACGGCGCCTATGTGAACCTGGGCATCGGGTTCCCCGAGATGGTGGCCAAGTTCCAGCCCCCCGGCCGTCAGGCGGTGTTCCATACCGAGAACGGCGTGCTGGGCTTTGGCGAGGCCCCGCCGGCGGGCGAGGAGGACTGGGACCTGATCAATGCCGGCAAGAAGGCAATCACGCTGAAGCCCGGCGCGGCCTTCTTTCACCATGCCGACAGCTTCGCCATGGTGCGCGGCGGCCACCTGGACGTGGCGATCCTCGGCGCCTATCAGGTGGCGCAGAACGGCGATCTTGCGAACTGGTCCACCGGGCCCAAGGGCGTGCCGGCGGTGGGCGGCGCGATGGACCTGGTGCATGGCGCCAAGCGCGTCGCCGTCATCACCGACCACGTCACCAAGGACGGCAAGCCCAAGCTGCTGGAGGCCTGCACCCTGCCGCTGACTGGGGTGGGCTGCGTGACCCGCGTCTATACCTCGCTGGCGGTGGTGGACATTCAGGACGGCCGCTTCGTGCTGCGCGAAAAGCTGCCCTCCCTGTCGCTGGACGAGTTGCAGGCGCTGACCGGCGCCGAACTGGTATTGCCCGACCATATCGCCGACCTGATCGCACCGGAGCTGTGACATGACCGAAGTCTTTATCTGCGACTATATCCGCACGCCCATCGGCCGGTTTGGCGGCGCGCTGTCCTCGGTGCGCGCCGACGATCTGGGTACCATCCCCTTGCGCGCGCTGATGGCACGCCATGCCGGCCTCGACTGGCAGGCGGTGGACGACGTGATCTATGGCTGCGCCAACCAGGCCGGCGAGGACAACCGCAACGTCGCCCGCATGTCAGCGCTGCTGGCCGGGCTGCCGGTCGAGGTGCCAGGCACGACGATCAACCGGCTCTGCGGCTCGGGCATGGACGCGGTGCTGGTCGCCGCCCGCCAGATCGCCGCGGGCGAGGCCGAGCTGATGATCGCCGGCGGCGTCGAGTCGATGTCGCGCGCGCCCTTCGTGCTGCCCAAGGCCGAAAGCGCCTTCAGCCGCCATGCCGAGATCCACGACACCACCATCGGCTGGCGCTTCGTGAACCCGGCGATGCAGGCGGCCTATGGCACCGACTCGATGCCGCAGACCGGCCAGAACGTCGCCGACGACTACGGCATCTCGCGCGAGGCGCAGGACGCGATGGCGCTGGCCTCGCAGCAGAAGGCCGCGGCGGCCATCGCCAGCGGCCGGCTCGCAGCCGAGATCGCGCCGGTCACGATCCCGCAGCGCAAGGGCGAGCCCATCGTGGTCGATACCGACGAGCATCCCCGCGCCACCACGCCCGAGGCGCTGGCCAAGCTGCGACCGCTGTTCCCGAACGGCTCGGTCACGGCCGGCAATGCCTCGGGGGTGAACGACGGGGCGGCGGCGCTGATCCTGGCCTCGGAGGCGGCGGCGAGGAAGCATGGACTGACGCCCATCGCCCGCGTGCTGGGCGGGGCGACGGCGGGCGTGCCGCCGCGCATCATGGGCATCGGCCCGGCGCCGGCGTCGCAAAAACTGATGGCGCGGCTGGGCCTGACCCCGGCCGATTTCGACGTGATCGAGCTGAACGAGGCCTTCGCGGCCCAGGGCCTCGCCACGCTGCGCCAGCTGGGCATCGCCGACGACGACCCGCGCGTGAACCCGAACGGCGGCGCCATCGCGCTGGGGCATCCGCTGGGCATGTCGGGCGCCCGGATCACCGGCACCGCGGCGCTGGAACTGGCGCTGACGGGTGGCAAACGCTCGCTCTCGACCATGTGCATCGGGGTGGGACAAGGCATCGCCGTGGCGCTGGAAAGGGTCTGAGGCGACCATCTCTCCGCCATCCTGCGAACGTATCGGCCGATCCGGGATGGGGGCTCATGCCCCCTTCCCCATCCGTTCCGCCGACAAAGCCCCGGGGCACAATGTCAGGTGGCTTGGCTTTCCGTCAGCGACGCCCACAGTCGGCTCAATCCGCTGCGGATGTCGGTCCGGGCGGTAAAGCCCAGGTCGCGCGCCGCCAGCGACGGATCGCCCAGCGACATACGGATATCCCCCGAACGCGGATCGGCATGGATGATCGGGGTCGGACCCCGGTCGGCAATGCCGTCGATTTCGGAAGCAAGGCCGACAAGCGTGGTCTCGGCCCCCGTGCACAGGTTGAACACGGCAGCCCCCTCCTGGCCCTGCGCATAGGCGCGGGCGCGGACCAGCCCCTCGACAATGTCGGCGACATAGATGAAGTCGCGGCTTTGCAGGCCGTCGCCGAACACGGTATGGGGGCTGTCGGCCAGACGGTTCGCGCAGAATTTGGAAATGACCCCGGCATAGGGCGAGGCCGGGTCCTGGCGGGGGCCATAGACGTTGAAGAAGCGCAGGCCGACCGACCGCAGCTTGTGAATCTCGGCCATCGCGCGGGCCTGATGCTCGCAGCCCAGCTTGTCGACGCCATAGGGCGAGATCGGTGCGGGCAGGCTGGTTTCGCAGCATGTCGACCCCGACCTGTCGCCGTAGACGGCCGCCGACGAGGCATAGACCACCGGGACTCCGCCCGGCCGGGCCCTGGCGGCAGCGTGGAACAGCCCCACCGTCGCATCCAGGTTGATCCGATGGCCAAGTTCCCAGTCCTTGATACATTCCTGAACCGAGACCAGCGCCGCCAGATGAAAGACGCAGTCGACCCCTTGCACCAGTTCGCCCACCAGCGCGCCATCGGTGATGTCGCCGGCGATCAGCTCGACCTGCGGCGGAAGATTCTCGGGCTTGCCGCTGGACAGGTTATCCAGCACGACGACCCGTTCGCCGGCCGCCGCTAGGTGTTCGACGAGATGGCTGCCGATGAAGCCCGCACCTCCGGTGACAAGTGTCCTATGTGTCATACTGCATCCAATCGTTCTGCGGCCGGGGGATTGACCGGCCCCCGCCGAGTGGTTCGGCCTGGTTGTTAGTGCATTGTCGCCGCTGGCGCCATGGTCGCCCGCAAGTGGAGCGGAACGGAACCGGAGCAAAACCATGCCGGTCAGCCTGCGGGCCGCCACGTTCCTTGCGCAAGCGATGGTGGCACCGCCCTGTCACACCGATGCGGCGGCGGGCGCCCGTTACCGTTCCGGGCAATTCGCCGGTGATCTCTCCGAGCCTGTGCTTTCGCGCCATTCCATTCCTTCTTCGTGGGGCGGGCTGCAACAGCCCATGAACCACTCGGAAGGGGACAGATCAAGAAGCCGGCGATGGGTCGCGACGACAAAACCTCGCCATGCGCTTCTTCATGCTGCCCAAGCGCGAACCTGTGCGCCGCCGGACACGCATGAGGCGTAACAAGGCGGGCATGTCGGCCAATCGCGGGCGCCAGAGAATAGTGACAAGACATGTCACTTCCATGACAGCGGCACGATCTACGGTTGTCATTTTGCGGGAGGTGCTATAGCAGTAACCCCTTGACTGCCCCAAGATGATAGATTGTCCGCCTTGGCGGCCACGATGGGAGTGGCCCGAGCCTGGTGCGGAAGCCCGGAGCGAAGCGATGCGGCGTGTTCTGACCTATGGCACTTTCGACACCCTGCATTATGGACACATCCGTCTGCTGCAACGCGCCCGTGCGCTTGGGGATTACCTGATCGTCGGCCTTTCGACCGACGAGTTCAATGCCAGCAAGAACAAGCAGGCCTTCCATAGCTGGGAAGAGCGCAAGGCTCATCTCGAGGCGCTGCGCTATGTCGATCTGGTCATCCCGGAACGGACCTGGGAACAGAAACCCCACGACGTGAAGCTTTATCACGTCGATATCTTTACCATGGGCAGCGACTGGCAGGGCAAGTTCGACGATCTTTCCGCGCTTTGCGAGGTGATCTATCTCGAACGCACCAACGGGATTTCCAGCACCATGATCCGCAGCAGCCTGCAACCGGACGAACCGTCGAGCACGAGCCCGGCGGCCATACTGAAGCGGGCGCGCTGAAACCCTGCACGGCCCCGCAGATCGCCTCGGCTACCGGCCGCATCGTTCTTCTGGCGCCTGACCGAAGCTCTACCCAGGCGGGCGGAATGAGCAACACATCATGACCCGGCATCCCGATCCCGCGACCCCGGAAATGCACGCCGCCACAGGCTTTCCGGGCAAGGATGCACGAGGGGGCCGGCCAAGGACATCCGGCCTGTCTGCGCCGCGTCCTCTTGCCCTCCGCAGCTCGTTCCCTGCCGGATCGGACCCGACCGCCGGCGAAAGGACGCGGCGGTCAAGGCGCGGTAATTCCACGAGATGAAAATGACGATATCGACGCCATACCAATGGGTTGCGACCAGTCGAAGGGTCTGGACCAGCGGCGCTGCGATGCCTGCGTCGTGTTCATCGTGCAGGATAGCAGCAAGGCGGAGGTGGCCGTCCAGGTCCGACCGCCGCGAACCCGCCGCGGCGCGGTCCCGGCTCCATTCGGCAACCCGAGGCCGGGCCGGAGGAGCCACCATTGCTCATCCCAGCCATATAGGCCATTTTCTTCGCGCCACTCGTTTGCCGATTCTACCCGGCCGTGTTCAAGAATATGGTGTCAGAACATGACAAAAAAATTACTGCGCAAACTTCTTGTTGCCTACAAGCCCCTTGATGCGCGGTTCCGCAGTATCGGCCCCTATGCGCGGCTCTCGCGCCTGCTTCAGGCGCGCTACAGCGCAATGATGTCGCCCGAGGGTTCCGCCCGGGCAAGCGGGCTGGATGCGCAGGCTTATATCGAGAACTTCGACCGGGTGGCACCGCGGGCCGATACGATCCTGTTCGAATGCTATTGGGGCAAGAAGTTCGCGGACAACCCGCTGGCCATGTATCGCGCCCTGCTGCGCAGCCAGCCGCGGGGGCGGTTCAGGATTTTCTGGACGGCGGTCGAGGGCGAGGCGCCGCCCGACGAGGTTTCCGGCAATCCCGATGTGACGCTGGTGCAGGCCGGGACGCCGGAATACGGCATCGCCCTGCTGGAAGCGGGCTATCTGGTCAACAACGTCACTTTCCCCACCTGGTTCATCCGTCGCGCCGGCCAGCACTATTGCAACACCTGGCACGGCGTCCCGATGAAGGCCATGGGGCGCGACATGGCGGCACCGCTGGTCTCAAAGGCCAATTCGCAGCGGAACTTCCTTCAGGCCGACGTCATCCCCGAGATGAGCGAATACTATCACTGGGCGACCATCAGACCCTGTTATGTGGATCAGTTGGTCGCGGATGCGCTGTTTCCCTGCGGTGCGCCGCGGGTCGACGACGTGATCGTGCCGAAGGTGTCGGGGCAGGAATTGCGCGCCCGCTACGGCATCCGCGAAAACCGGAAGATCGTGCTTTTCGCTCCGACCTGGCGGGGCAACTCGACCCAGATCTCGCAGGTCTTCAGCGATCAGGCCAGGCTTTGCAATCAGGTGGCCCAGTCGCTGGGCTCGGAGTATTTCGTCCTCTTTTCAGCGCATCAGATGCTGAAGGTCCGCCAGACCGACCTGGCCTCCAATGTCGCCCTGCTGGCGGAGAACGACAACATCAACGACATCCTGACCATCGTCGACGTGATGGTCAGCGATTATTCCAGCATCCTGTTCGATTTCCTGCCCGTGGATCGGCCGATCGTCCTGTTCACGCCCGACATCGAGCATTACCGCGAAGAGCGCGGGCTCTACCTGGAGCCCGAGGATCTGCCCTGCGCCGACACCACGGACTTTCCCGGCCTGATCGCGGCCATCCGCGCGGCCCGACCGCCGTCGGATTTCCCGGGTTACGAGCAGATGCGGCAGCGCTTTACCCCGCTTGAAGACGGCCGGGCGGCGGAAACCGCGCTGTCGGCCCTGCTGGAACCAGAGGCGCGCACGGAACATCGCCGACCGGACGGACGCATGCGCCTGCTGATCGGACCAGGAGGAATGATCC
This sequence comes from Paracoccus sp. SSJ, assembly GCF_030234105.1. Lineage (NCBI taxonomy): Bacteria > Pseudomonadati > Pseudomonadota > Alphaproteobacteria > Rhodobacterales > Paracoccaceae > Paracoccus > Paracoccus sp. SSJ. The sequence continues at coordinate 128,232 of NZ_JASSPE010000012.1, forward strand.
CGAACGGGATCACCACCTCGCTCAAGAGCCTGATCGCCAATCTCGATTTCGAGCGATTCGACCCCTACATCCTGATCGACGCGCCGGTCATGGACAAAGAACTGAACCGCATGGAGCAGTTCCAGGAATTCGACCCCCGCTGCAACTGGATCCTGCGCAGCGGCGACATGCTGCTGACTGACGAAGAACGGCCCATCTATCAGAACTTCCGCCTCGGCAACGACCTGAACCCCGAGGATCTGCCGGTGATCCGGCGAATCTTTGAACGCGAAGCCCGGCGGATTCTGGGCGATACCCGCTTCGATGTCGCCATCGAGTTCGGCGGCTATGCGCCCTACTGGACCGGCGTGATCGCGTGCAGCAATGCCGGGCGCAAGGTCTGCTACCAGCACAACCATCTTTGGGCCGAATACAACAACCCCGACCCATCGCGCAATCATCGCCAACTGAACGCGGTGTTCCAGCTCTATCACTGCTTCGACCAGATCGTGGCGGTTTCCGACGAAACCCGGGCGGTGAACGAGGCGCATCTGAAGCAATACTATCCCGCGACCGGACCGGCGCGCACCGTGCGCAATACGCTGGATGTCAAGCGGGTGGCGGAACGGGCGCGGCTGCCCGTCTCGCTGGCCCATCCCGAGGCGGGCCTGCTGTTCCAGGACCCCACGCTGTTCCGATTCATCGCCCTTGGACGACTGTCGCCGGAAAAGCGCTATGACCGGATGATCGGTGCATTGGCCAGCATCGCTTCAGAACATCCCAATGCGGTCCTGCTGATTTGCGGCACAGGCCCTTTGCGGGACAAGCTGGTCCAGCTTGCTCGCCGCAAGGGCGTGGCCGAACAGGTGCGTTTCCTTGGCCAAATCTTAAACCCTTATCCACTGCTGGCGCATGCCCAAGCTTGCGTAATGTCCTCGGATTACGAAGGACAACCCATGGCGTTGCTCGAGGCACTGTACCTTGGCACGTCCTGCATCGGCTCGGACATTCCGGGCATCCGCTCGGTGCTGAAGGACGGGGTGGGCCATATCGTCGCCCCGACCGAGGAAGCCTTTGCCGCGGCCATGAAGGCCGCCATCGAGGGCCGCCTGCCGCCGTTGAAGCCTGCCGATATCGGCGGGGCCTATATCGAGGAAACGATGCGCGAGTTCGAGGACATCGTCTGCGGCCTCAACAACGCCCCCCTTGCCCCGCCCGAGCATCCGGCGCTTGCCAAGCTGGCCTGAGCGGCGCTCAGGCCTCGGGCCAGCGCGGTTCCAGATATTCCGGGTGATCGGGGAAGAAGGTCTCGGTCACCCAGGCATTGCCTTCATCGAAACGGTTCTGGAAAGCCCGGGCCTGCGCGAGAGTGGGTTCTGCCCCCTTGCCTGAACAATTGGCCTCGATCCAGGCGATGACCTGCCGGCGCCGCTTGGGGTTGAGCCCGCCATTGCCGTTCACGATACGCAACAGTTCCTGCCCCTGGAGGTTGATCGAGGCGTTGGCCGCGACTGGATGGGAGAAATGCGGATCGGTATGGTCTTGGCCCAGGAACTGGCAAAAATCGGAGATCACGCCACCTTCCTGCGGGGGCGGTAACGCCCTGTAGGGACGCACATGGATATTCTCGATCCCAAAGACGCTTCCCCAGCGACGAATGAGGCCGTGCAGATCGAAGTAATTGAAGAAGCTCTTGGTGTGTCGAAAGATGTGCTCTTCCATCGTGTCGGAGCGCCCGTCCCGCAAGATCGTCGAGTAGAGCGAAACGAGTTGATCAAGCTGCGGGCGCACATAGACCAGGATACGGACGTTCTCGAAGCCTTGTGCGAAAAGCTCGCGGAAACGTGCGATGTTCTCCTCCTGGTTGCAGCGCGATTGCAAATGCTCGCTCGTGATGACAACCTCTTTCGGAGCCTCGGCCGCAATGGTGGCGCGATAGGCTGCGCTGGTCTCCTGGGCGAACACGGCGTGCTGGCCTGGGTCATTGATCCCCAAGCGCTGCATCAGGTTCTCCGATTGCCCAAAGTTCAGCGCAGATACAACGGCATTGCGATGATCCTGCACGCCTAGAACCTCGGGGATGCAGATGCCCTTCTTGGCAAATGCCGCCCGATTATGGCGCAGGAAGACCTGTATACTGGTCGATCCGGTTTTGGTCGTTCCGATATGGACGGTCAGATTCATGGCGTTTTCCGCTGTGAAAGGGCGGGCGCGCTGACCCGCCAAGAATTTTCTCCCTTAGCAACCCCCTTCCGGCTCCGCAACCGTCCGGCGATCACCAGACCGTATGATAGCCGCCGACGATCGTCAGCCCGGCAAGATGCTGATTGATCTGCGCCAAACTATGCGGGATTGTCTGCCGCCCCACATCGGGGTGAGAGCGGATCTCGGGGTTTTCCGAGTTCAGGAACAGGAAGCGGTCGCGAAACCGCTCGATCAGGATCTTTTCGATATAGGGGAATTGCGGCGAGCGGGTGGAGCAGATCACGGAAAGCTGCGCTTCGGAATGGACGGCTTGCACCAGTTCCGCAAAGCGTTCCTGTTTGGTCGCGGCATATGTGTTCAGGGTGAAATGCAGGTCGCGGTACTTCTGCACATAATGCTCATCCGAAAGGATCGGGTCGACCGCCACCCCGCGCCAACCGTGACGCAACGCATAGAAGGCGGCCGCGGTCCCGCCCTTGGAGCCGCCGTAGAGCAGGATCCTGTCTCGCGCCACGCCAAGCTTCGCTGCGGTGTCCGCGATCCGGGCGGCGATGTGCTTCTCGTTGTTCGGCAGGGCACGAGAGTTGAGATAGAACGAGCCGACGACTCCTCCGAAATCGACAATCCTCAGAATATGCGTGTTCTTCGGAATGTATTTGCCGATCGTGGCAAAATTCTGCTCAAAATGCCGCATCAGGCTGGGCGTGTACATCTTGCCCGCAATCGAAGAAAACACCACCAGCAGCCTTGGTTCCCCGATGCTGGAAGGAGCACTTTCCAGCTTGCTGAAAACCCCATTAGCATCGACAGAAACCTCGCCCGAGATCACGTTGCGCCAAAGCGTGGAGATGCGGCGATGATGCACCATCGAGGAAATGCCATCGCGCAGGGTATACAGGTGGAACCCGGCATTGGCCATGTGCACCAGCTTTTCCTTGAGCGCAGGATCGCGGCGCGCCAGGGTGATGACGTTGTCCTCGGGATTCTGGCTGACCCCGGAGTGATCTATATGAATGAAGTTCAGTCTGGGCAGTTTCGAAATTCGGTCGTGCAGTTCTTTCGCCGGTATGTCGGCGGAAATGTGGATGACGGATGCGCTGTCGATTTTTTCCATGAACGATCTGATCCTGCCAAGACCCTCGGCCAAAGCCAGCCTTAACAGGCGCTTATTCCGGTGCCAGTCCGTCATGTCAATGCGCAGTGGGCGCCGCATATCCCGTCCCGTCTTCTTCCATCATTGGGGACCGCCGGCCGGCTTGGCCATGCTTCCTGTCTCCCTGTTCCCGTTCGGTTCGCTTAGCATCGACTGCGCGCCATCATCCACCCCTGCCCTGTCCGCTGCTTGGCCGGAAGACCGCTTCGGAAATCTTCCAGCCTTTTTCAGGATCCGACTCGATAAAGCCCGCCGCCGCCATCTGGTCCAGCAATCGCGCGGCATCGGCCGGACGCGAAAGCAGCATCGAAAAACGGCGTATCGCGACCGCCAGCGCCATCGGGCCGGCGAACAGCGCCAGATTGGGCGTATCGAGCGCACAGTGAAAGCTGTATTTCGGCTCTCGCCAGTCGCCGTAATTCTCGGTCAGGTTCTGCTCGGCATTCGCGGGGGCCAGCGGGTTGATCCCCGCCAGATCGCAAGGCGAAAGCGTGAAGGGGCTGTTTTCCCATCGGTAAAGCGCCGTGCCATGCCAGATGACATCGTCCTCGCGGTAATGCAGGAAGACGTCGATCATGATGCCGCTGGCGTGGCGCAGCTTGTAGACGGCGGGCATGTCGCGACGCCGCAGGCCCGCTGGAGCGTCCAGGATAAGCGTCTGGCATTCGTGGCGTATGCAGCGGAAGGGGGGGCTGTGATGCAGCAGCCGTTCAAGACGGGTCAGGTCGGTTTCGTCGGCGAATAGTCCAAGATCGATGTCGTAGTCATGCTCCAGCATCCGCCCTTCCCGGATCGCGCCCAGCAAGGTGCCCGACAGGATGAAGGGACGGAACCCCCCTGTTTCGAGCAGTGCCAGCGTATCCCGCAAGGCGGTTTCGGCACCAAGGGGCGAAAACCCCGCCCGTGAGGAGATGGCGGTGGGCGCGCGGGGGGATTCAGCCAAAGGTTGCGCGGATGGATCGGCAGCCTCCGCCATCCGGGAAATGCTGCGGTCCAGAAGCGCCCCGGCATCCGCACGCAGCCGGCTGATATTCTCGACATAGTCAGGGGTGCCGAAGGTTTCGATCGCAGCGCTGGCCGAGATGAAGCACAGCTCGCCCAGCAAAGCCTCGTCCTCGACCCGCCCATGCCGCAAAAGAAACCGGCGCATGGCGTGAAGTTCCGGCGGCGTCATGCCGGAGCAGAACAGGCTTAGCGGATCGACCGACATGTCCAGTCCGGGGAACCTGCGCCGGGCATACCATGCGAGGCGCGCCAGCCCGCTGGGATAGTCGTCTGTCCACATCCGGCGCCACACCTCGCGTGCCAGCGTGTGATCCATCGTGGTGGCCAGTGCCGCGCCATAGGCACCGGCGCCCAGCACCCAACGGCTGACGCTTCCATGCCGGGCGGTTATATAGCTTCTGGGCAGAACCCGGTGGATCAGAGATTTCAGCATCGTTCCGCGATCGGCAGGGCAAGGCAAGGATGGCGACAATGGAAGCAGGCCCGATTGATGTCAATTCTCCAAGGGAGCGCGGTGCTTCCCAGGACGGTGATCGCCTGGCCGCCGGCCCATCCGAGGGGCTTGCATCTGCAAGCCTCATCCTTCGCCGGCTCGGCAATGCAGACCGGGCCGTCGGCGACACGCCGCACCCGATCATGCCGTTATACCCGCCCCGAACCGTGCCAGCCGGCGTCAGGCCCCCTGCCCCGCAACCGATTTTCCGGGCAAGGACCGGCACCAGCGGGACGTTCGGGGTTGCAACCCGCCGCGGTTTTCACTCATCCGGGGCACAGTCAGGGGACAAGGCCGAAAAGGAGGCTCTGCTTGCATCGGTGTGAGACGGCAGATTTCGCCATCCGGCTGGACGATCTGGGCTATGAAGCCGGAGGGCGTCCGGTGCTGAGCGGCATCACGCTGCATTCCTCGGCCCGGCGCATCGGGGTGGTGGGCCGGAACGGCTCGGGCAAAAGCACGCTGGCGCGGCTGCTCGCCGGGTTGCTGGAACCAAGCAGCGGCCAGGTCCGCATCGGCGGCCACGACATCTTTCGCGACCGCCGCGCCGCGCTGAAAACCGTCGGCATCCTGTTCCAGAACCCCGAGCACCAGATCATCTTTCCCCGCGTTGCCGAAGAGATCGCCTTCGGCCTGCGCCAGCAGGGGCTGGACAAGGCACAAGCGGCCGCGCGGGTCGAAGCCGTGCTGCGCTCTTTCGACAAGCCGCATTGGCGGGACGCGCCGATCTCGGCATTGTCGCAGGGTCAGAAGCACCTGGTCTGCATGATGGCGGTGCTTGCCATGCGGCCCCGGCTGCTGATCCTGGACGAGCCCTATGCCGGGCTGGACATACCGACACGCCGCCAGTTGGGCCGCTATCTGCATCGGGCCGAGACGCGGCTGTTGCACATCTCGCATGAGCCATCCGATCTGGAGGGCTGCGACGAGCTGTTCTGGCTCGACCGGGGCCGCATCGTCGCGCAAGGCACGCCTGCCGCACTGCTGCCCGATTTCACCGCCGAGATGATCCGGCTGGGGGACCTTGATGATATCGCTGACCTCGCCGGTTGAGACCCGCGCCCATCGCTGGCCGGCGGGGCTGAAGCTGGGGGCGCTGTGCCTGGCCTCGACCGGGCTGTTCATGGTTCAGGATATCCCTATCCTTGGCGCAGCGGCGGTCGCGGTGCTGGCGCTTTACGCCGCGCCGGGGCCGGCCTTCTTGCGCGCGGGGCTGCGCAGCCTGCGGGTGGTGCTGCCCTTTGTCGTCGTCCTGCTGGCCTGGCATGCGATCAGCGGCGACATGTGGATGGGCCTGCTGATCACGCTGCGCATGGTCACGCTGATCGCACTGGCCAATCTGGTGACCATGACCACGGGGCTGGAGGACATGGTCGATCTGGTCCGCCGCCTGACCGCACCGCTGCGCCGGCTGGGCCTGCCGACCGGGGTTCTGGAGATCGCCATCCCGCTGGTCATCCGCTTCACGCCGGTTCTCGTCGCCCGCGCCGAAACGCTGGCCGAGGCATGGCGCGCCCGTTCCCGCCGCCGTCCCGGCTGGCGGCTGATCCTGCCGCTGACCCTGCAAGCACTGGACGACGCCGATCATGTCGGCGAAGCTTTGCGGGCGCGGGGCGGCGCCCTTGGACCGCAGCAACAGGAGTAGACCACAATGGAACGCAATATCGCCCAGATCGCCCTTTTCGCCGCGATGATCGCGGCGCTGGGGCTGGTGCCGCAGATCACCCTTGGCTTCGGCGTGCCGATCACGGCGCAGACGCTGGGCGTCATGCTGGCCGGTGCGGTACTGGGCGCGCGGCGTGGCGCTGCGGCTGCGGGGCTGTTCCTGCTGCTGGTGGCACTCGGCCTGCCGCTGCTGGCGGGCGGACGCGGAGGGCTTGGCGCCTTCGCCGCACCGACGGCGGGTTTCGCGCTTGGCTTTCCGGTCGCCGCCTTTGCCACCGGCTTCTTCGTCGAGCATGTCCGGCTGCGCTCGGCCGGACTTGCGGCGGGGCTGGGTGCGGTCTTTGGCGGGATCGCGATCCTCTATATCTGCGGCGCCACCGGGCTTTCCATCGTCAGCGGCAAGAGCCTGGCCGAAGCCTTCACGCTGATCGCGGTCTTCATTCCCGGCGACCTGCTGAAAGCGGCGATCACCGGAATGCTGGTGCAGGCATTGGCCAAGGTGCGACCGCAGACGCTGGCCTGGCATCGGGACAGCGCAAGCGTGACCCAGACGCGGCTGTAACCCCGGCATCCTGGCCTTGCCGGACGGGATGCAATGTTCGACGGCGGCCGGTCGGCACAACATCCGCCGCCGCGAATCAGGGTATTGCCGTTGGGCTTTTCTGTGCCATAATAGGGAAAAGGAACGCCTGAGCAGCATTTTTCCTGCGACGCATTCCGGCGAGTCTTCAATCTGATAGACTTTTAATCCGCAGAAACAGCCCAAAATGCGGTTAACCCCTGCCCTGCCATGCGATGGATCTCTGATCCAGGCGATCCTTGGCCGGCAGGCTCCATGAATGCTGGCAAGACGGAAATTGCCAATTGGCAATTTTTCTAAAGCGGGTTCTTTTCGGCATAGCTGCGGAAGAATGCCAGGAAGGCGCGGTCGGGATCCTTCGCAGGCTCCTTGCCCGCCATCCAGCTGCGCCATTCGCCCTCGACGAAATAGATATCATAGCCCGGGTGACGTAGCCGAGCCGTCTCGTATGTCGCCGTTTGCAGGGCTGGTCCGCGAGAATCCAGCCAACCCGGGCGTGGCCGCGCCTCCTGCCCCACCGCGACCTGCTCGGTCCTGCCTTCAGCCTTGACCCGCCTTCCGACCTTCGAGAATTGCAGCGCCCGGTCCGCTGCGCCGCTGGCATCGCCATCCTTGCGCCACCAGCGCATCTCGACATGGGTCACGGCGCGCCCGGTCTTGATCGGAGAGATCTCGACCATGTAGTCGGAAAGCGCGTTCACCTCGGCCACCGCCGGGTCGATGGCGCGCAGCTTCAGGTTCGACCAGGACGAAAGCTTACCTTTCGGGACACCCATGATTCCCCGCAGTGCCTCGAGCGTGAAACGCTCCGACGCCTTCCAGCGCAGATTGCCGCGCTTCTGCACCATCTCGTAAAGGGTCAGCGCGTATTTCGAGGACAGCGCAAACATCACCTCGCGCTGCAATCGGGCAAAGACCTGGCTGTTGCGGATGATCTTGCGAAGCCGTGCGGGGATCTCATATTCCAGCAGCCCGTCGCTTCTGCCGCTTTCCAGGTTGCCGCCCAAAAGCTGCACCCGCTCGATCGCCGGCTCGCCATCCCAGATCACCGCGACCTTCACGATGGCCGACATCAGCCTTTCAAGGCTTTCGCCGACACGGTCATTCGAGTTATGGCTGCCCCGCAGCGCAGATTTCGCGATGACATGCGTCACCGGCTTGTCGATCGCTTCCCAGGCGTTCTCCAGAAGCTGGTTATAGATGCGCCGGTCGTTCAACGTCAGGGGCGTGACCTCGATGAGGTCGACAAGCTCGCCCGGCTTGATCAGACTGTCCGCATTCGGACGCGCCTCGACCGTTCGAATCGCCGACTCAGCCATGCTTCCCCTACCCCATATTGCTTACTTTTGTATCGGAAAGGACGTAAGATTTCAAGCCTGTGGCCGGCTTCCGCGCGGGCCTCACCCAAAATGTAAGCGCCAGGCGGACGCACCCTTCGAGACTGATTCGCAGTGTCTTGCTTTCACTGCATAATTTTGGCCCCTGTCGCGAAGATGCGCGATTCACCCAATCTGTAAGGCTACGGACTCACCCGACATGTAATGCCAGCGCACCCAATCCGTAGGGACTCCTATCCCGGAAAGTAGCGCGATACATCCCAATCCGTAAGAGAAACGCCTGATTTCGCATGGATATCAAGACTTTCGGGTTCCTGAATCGTGAATCCATGAATCAGAACCAAGGGTTTGGTTGTTTTTCCACAGGTTTGATGGTTGCCGACGGCATGGCTGCTCCTGAAAGCCTTACAAATCGGGATGGCTTCGATGGAAAACCTCAGTAAGATCCGGCAAAGCGCCCATCACTTCCGGTCATGAGACACTCATGGGGCAACTATCGCTTTTTGAAGATCCGCCCCCGAAAATCCGAACTTTACGGATCGGGCCGCTTTCGACATAGTGACCGCAAACGAGCAGAAAAGTCATCCCATGAATCCAGCTGTCCCCCCCGTCACCCTGGAAGAGCTTGCCGTGCTGAGCCAGCGCGCCTCGACCGTGATCGAACGCCTGCGCGAGCGTGTCTTTGCGCCCGGAACCCAAAAGCAACTTGAATTGCTGTTCAACGTCCGCACTGCGGCGGAAATGGTCGGTCGGTCCGAAAAGGCCATCCGAGATGCCGAAACCGACGGCAGGCTGCCTGAACCTGTCAAGGATGCCGCCACGAACCGCCGGCATGGCTACACGCTGGCCGAGGTGAACCGGATGCGCGAGGTTTTCGGCACTCTGCCGCATCGCGCGCCCGAAGACCCGCCGCTGGTCATGGCCGTGCAGAACTTCAAGGGCGGGGTAGGGAAGTCCACCCTTGTCGTGCATCTGGCGCAGCATTTCGCGCTCAAGGGTTACCGGGTTTGCGTGATCGATTGCGATTCGCAAGCTTCGACCACCGCGGTTTTCGGTCTCAACCCCGATGTGGATGTCGATGAGGAAGAGGATACGCTTTACCCCTTCCTGCAGCATGGCGGCCCCAAGACGCTGCATTATGCGCTGCGGGCGACCTATTGGCCGGGCATTGCGCTGATTCCTGCCAATCTGGGGCTTTATGACGCGGAATATGAGTTCGCCGCCCGCATGGCGCGCGACCCGACCTTCATCCTGGACCGGCTCCGCGAGGGCGTGGCCTCGATCGCCGATCAGTTCGACATCATCCTGCTGGACCCGCCGCCGGCCCTGGGGATGCTGTCGCTCTCGGTGCTGCGCGCGGCCAATGCGCTGCTGATCCCGGCGCCGCCGAACAATATCGACTTCGCGTCGACCGCGCATTTCCTCAAGATGATGGAATCCACGCTGGCTGAACTGGCCCGCCATGGCGGTGCGCGCGAATACAGTTTCGTCAAGATCCTGACCTCCAAGATGAACGACCAGAAATCGGCGCATCAGGCGATCAAGCGCATGATGGACGCGGTCTTTCCGCAGGACATGCTGAGCGCATCGCTGAAGGATTCGGCCGAGATCGACAACGCCACCGCCAATCTGATGACCGTCTATGAACTGACCGGGCCCGCGACGCGGACCGAAACCCACAAGCGTTGCCGCGCCTATCTGGATGCGGTCGGGCGCGAGGTCGAGCTGCTGATCCGCAAGACCTGGCCCAGCCATCACCGCCAACTGCGCAAGGAGGGCCTGCTGTGAGCAAGCGCCATGATGCGATTTTCGACGATGTGCTGAAGGATCTTTCGGCACCGGCCGCGGCCGATCGGGGCGGCGCACGTTTCCTCAAGCGGCAGAACGCGCTGGCCGACAGCGGCGAGCGTGAGGAAAAGGTGCTGCGCTGGGTCGATCCGGCCGCTTGCGTGATGTGGAGCCGCCACAACCGCGCCTATGACCTGCTGACCGAAGAGAACTGCCGCGACCTGATCGACAGCCTCAAGGCGCAGGGCCAGCAGGAATTTCCGGCCATCGTGCGCAGGCTGCCGGCAGGGCAGGGGGCTGAATACGAGGTGATCTGCGGCGCGCGCCGGCATTTCGCCGTCAGCTGGCTACGCGCCAACAACTATCCCCAGTTCCGCTATCTGGTCGAGGTGCGCGACCTGACCGACGAAGAGGCGTTCCGCCTTGCCGATATCGAGAATCGCGACCGGGCCGATCTGAGCGACTACGAAAGGGCGCGCGACTATCTGCAAGCGCTCGAACTCTATTACGGCGGCAAGCAAAAGACGATGGCGGCGCGACTCGAGGTCTCGGAGGCATGGCTTTCGCGCTATCTCTATCTCGCCCGTCTGCCGCAGGTCGTGGTCGAGGCATGGCCGCAGATCACCGAGATCAAGGAGCTTCACGCGCGCAGCGTGCGGCCGCTTCTGCAGGATGCGGAAGACAAGGTGCTGGCCGAAGCCGCCAGCATTGCCGCCGAGCAGGTTCGGGCGCGGGCAGGGCAGGGGGCCTATGTGCCGGTGCCCAGGATTCTCGCCCGGCTCAAGGCCGCGGCCTATGGCGCGAATCCTGCCGAGGACGCGAACCCGTTCGAGGGGACAAAGAACGGCATGGCCGTCGAGCGGCGTGGCAAGAAGATCCGTCTGGAGTTTCCTGCCACGATCGCCGAGAGCGATCTGAGGGCTGCCCTCGACGCGTTTCTTCGCCAACATTACGGCAGTTGAGAAAATTGCCAATTGGCAAGATCAGGAACATATGGGGAACAAATGACCGGCTAGGGCCAAGCTTCCCGCTACCGAAATCCGCCCGATGGGCGCGACGCTTCCAAGCAATTCGATAAGCCGCCCCCGTCACGTCGGTCTTTTTGGTGATGGGTGTGGCTGTTCGTGCCCCTTGGTTCTCATTCGTCCTGCGTGTCTGGGGGGACCCTGAGGATTTCCTCGTGCATTCTGATGGCCTCCTCGAGGTCGGTGCACAGGGTAAGGCGGCCGTGGTGCAGGACGGCGCCCATGGTGCACATCCTGCGGATCATCGGCATGGAATGGCTGACCACGATGGCGGAGGAGCGGGCCATGCGCTCGGCAAAGACGCGCTGCGACTTGGCGCGGAAATTGGCGTCGCCGACGCTGGTCACCTCGTCGACCAGATAGGTGTCGAAATGGATGCCCATGCTGGCGCCCATCGCCAGCCGCGAGCGCATGCCCGAGGAATAGCTGCCGAAGGGCTGGTGGTAATGCTGGCCCAGCTCGGCGAAATCCTCGACGTAATCGATCA